>NZ_JBEXPG010000018.1:0-139260 GCF_040611935.1 Streptomyces sp. NPDC006512
CGCCCGACAAGACGCTCCGGACAAGGCGCCATAAATCATGCCCGCCCCGGACGACCCCCCACCCCGCCCCCGCCCCCGGCCCACCCGCAGCCGCAGCCGCCCCGCCCCGAACCCCCAACGCCCCCGACAGGAGCCCCCGCGCCCATGACACCCGCCACCCCCTCGGACGAGGTACTGCACCGCATCGAGAGCAGCGTCTCCTGGATCACCCTCAACCGCCCCGACGCCATGAACGCCGTCACCTGGGGCCAGCGCGAACGCGTCATCGCGCTACTCACCGAGGCCTCCGCCGACCCCGCCGTCCGCGCCGTCGTCGTCACCGCCACCGGCAAGGGCTTCTGCGCCGGCGCCGACCTCCGCAGCACCGGCCCCACCGCCGGAGGCGACCGCATCGCCGGCGACGTCACCCGCATGATCCGCCTCGGCGCCCAACGCCTGATCACGGCGGTCCTGGACTGCGAGAAACCCGTCATCGCCGCCGTCAACGGCACCGCCGCCGGCATCGGCGCCCACCTCGCCCTCGCCTGCGACCTCGTCATCGCCTCCGAATCGGCCCGCTTCATCGAGGTGTTCGTCCGCCGCGGCCTCGTCCCCGACGGCGGCGGCGCGTACCTCCTCCCCCGCCTCCTCGGCCCACAGAAGGCCAAGGAGCTGCTGTTCTTCGGCGACGCCGTCCCGGCGGCGGACGCCGCCCGCCTCGGCCTGGTCAACAAGGTCGTCCCGGCCGAGGACCTGGAGGCGACGGCCCGCGCCTGGGCGGAGCGGCTCGCCCAGGGCCCGACCCGCGCCCTCGCCCTCACGAAGCAGCTGGTCAACGCCTCCCTGGACGGAGACCGGGCCTCCGCGCTGGCCGCCGAGGCCACCGCCCAGGAGCTGAACATGACCACCGCCGACGCGACCGAGGGCGTGGCGAGCTTCGTGGAACGCCGCACCCCCAAATACCTAGGCCGCTAACCGCACCCGCACCTACAAAGCGACCCCACCCCACCACCCACCCATCCCCCCACCCACAAGCCCCCCTCACATCCGCGGATCAGGCTTCAGCAGCGCGAACACCGCCCCCGCCGGATCGGCGACCCAGCCGATCCGCCCCACCTCCGGGACGTCCGCGGCCGGCATGAGCACCGCCCCGCCCGCCCCCCGCACCGACGCGACGGTGGCGTCGACGTCCGCCACGTGGAAGTACGGCACCCACCGCGCCTCCTCCCCGCCGCCCTCGCCCAGCGGCGCGACCCCGCCGAAGGAGCCGTCCTCCTGATCGCCGTCGGCGGTGCTCAGTACCCGGTACGTCATCCCCGGCGCCTGCATCTCGGCGCTCCGCCACCCGAACAGCCCGGCGTAGAAGCCGATGGCCGCGACCGGGTCGGGTACGTGCAGTTCCGCCCACACGAGGGTGTTCTCGGCGGAGGCGATGCCGAACCCGGCGGTCTTCCCCGGCTGCCAGCAGGCGAACTCCGCGCCCTGCGGGTCGGTGAACTGACCGAGCCAGCCCTCGCCCATGACGTCCATGGGCTCCATCCGCACGACACCGCCCCCGTCCCGCACGGCCTCCGCGGTGGCGCGGATGTCCGGGGTCATGAAGTGCAGCATCCACGCGGACGACGCCCCTTCCTCGGTGAGCGGCCCGAGCGCGGCGACGGTCTTCCCGTCCACCTGGAAGAAGCCGTACCCGCCGGCTTCGGGCCCGGCGGAGACGAACCGCCACCCGAAGACGGCTTCGTAGAAGACGGCGGCCGCCGCGGTGTCGGGGCTGCCGAGGTCGAGCCAGTTGGGCGAGCCGGTACGGAAGTCGGTGCCGAGCATGGGTTCCTCCCTGAGGTACGTCGCTACACGGTCCCGGGCCACGATGCCCCCGCCCGGCGGAGCGACCCGGCACGAGCCGCCCCGTACGCCCCCGGTTCACCCGGACGCCCGAGCCCGGCCCCTCGGCCCGGCCCCTCGGCCCGACCCTCACACCCGGCCCCTCACACCCGTCCCCTCACACCCCGCCCAGCCACCGGCCCCTCAGCCCCCGCCCTCCCTCCGGAGGACCTTCCGCACCCCGGCGTCCGGATCCCCGAGCAGCGCGAACAGTTCGGGCCGCCGGGTCGTGCCCGCGATCCGCCAGGCGGGTGCGGAGTCCGCGCAGGGGCTGACGTCGAGCCAGACCCCGTCCCGGTGCGCCGGCTCGGCGGGGGCCCCGGCCGGCGCTGCCGCCTCGGGGTCGAACGTCCACGTCCCGGCGCCCGTGCAGTACGCCACCCCGCCGTCCGGGCCCGTCACGGGCAGCCCCTCGGCACGCGCCGTGCCGTCCGGCCGGAGCACCAGGCGGGCCCCGTCGCCGGTCCACTCCCCGGCGTACTGGGACGGCGCGAGGCGGGGCGGCCGGTACTCCGGCAGGAGTCCGGCCCGGTCCGCCGCGAGCCCGCCGCCGAGGAGCAGCAGCCCGGCCCCGGTCACGGCCGCGGCCCGGACCACCGTGCCCCACGGCCGGACGTCACGGGTACGGGCGTACCGGGCTGCGAACACCGGGAGCAGTCCGGTGCCTGCCACCCACGCCCAGGTGGCCCCGTAGGGCAGGTCGTACCACCAGCGGCCGGCGGCGGCGTAGAGCGCGGCGAGTGCGACCGTCAGCAGGGCGGCCCAGACGCCGCCCGGTATCCGGCTCCGGCTGCCCAGGGCGTGCGCGGGGCCCGCCACGGGCAGGGCGAACAGGGCCGTGTGGAGGAGGCCGAGTACGGGGAGCAGGACCGGCGCGATGACGAGGAGCCAGGAGACGAGGGTGGTTCCGAAGGCCCCCTCGCCGTGTTCGGGGCCGTATTCGTCCGTGATGCCGGCCAGGACGAAGGCGCCCGCGCCCAGCAGGAGGAGCTGCCCGGCGGCCGTGGCCGCCGCGGCGGGGAGCTCTCTGGCCCACACCGTGGCCGTCGGGCCGTCCGTTCCGTCGTTGCCCATGGCTCCGCCCCCGCACACCGATTTTTTGAACAAGTTCAAGCAATCGGCACCCTACCCCCGTCCGCCGGGCCCGCGCGCACGGCCCTTCCCATCTGACGGGCCGTCAGGTTCAATCGGTGGGGTGATGGGACACGCAGGGATGGCGGCCACCGTCGTCCGATACCTCAGGTCAGCCGGCGCCCCCGCATCCGCGGCCCCGGAGTCCGTCGACGCTCTGCCCCGGCCCGACCTGCGGGCCGTCGGCAGGGACGAGCGCGCGCCCGTCAGCCCCGCCGAGTTCCGGGCCGTCCTCGGCCGGTTCGCCAGCGGGGTCACGGTCATCACCGCGCCGCCCGGCGAGGGCGGGGACGGCCCGGCGGGCTTCGCCTGCCAGTCCTTCGCCTCGCTCTCCCTCGACCCGCCCCTGGTCACCTTCATGGTGGCCCGTACGTCGACCACCTGGCCGCGGATCGCCCGCGCCGGGGTGTTCTGCGTCAACATCCTGGGCGCCGAGCAGGGCGGGCTGTGCCGGGCCTTCGCCGTCAGCGGCGCCGACAAGTTCGCCGGGGTCGCCCACCGCCCGGCGCCGGTCACCGGATCTCCGCAGATCGACGACGTGCCCGCCTGGATCGACTGCCGGATCCACGCCGTCCACACCGGCGGGGACCACCTCATCGTCGTCGGCCGCGTCGCGGCCATGGGCGCCGACGGCGAGGGCGACCCGCTGCTCTTCCACCAGGGCCGCTTCGGCCGCTTCACCCCCTGACCGCGGGCCCCGCGCGCCCGGCCCCGCCGCCTCCGCGAAGGGCGCGGCGGGACCGGAGCCCGTGTCAGAAGGTGAGCACTCCGCGCGCGACCCGCCCGTGGTGGGCGTCGTCCGCCGCCTTGGCGAAGTCCTCGACCGGGTAGACCTCCGTCACCAGCTCGTCGAGCAGCAGCCGGCCCTGCCGGTACAGCTCGGCGTACAGCGCGATGTCGCGCTGCGGGCGGGAGGACCCGTACCGGCAGCCCATGATCGTCTTGTCGAGGTACATGGACGAGACGAGGAACGACGCCTCCTCCTTGAAGCCCGGCACCCCGAGCAGGACGGCCTGCCCGTGCCGGTCCAGGAGGTCGACGGCCTGGCGGATCAGCTTCACGCTGCCCACGCACTCGAAGGCGTGGTCCGCGCCCGTCGGCAGGATCTCGCGCACGGCCGCCGAGGAGTCCGCCACCGCGGAGGCGTCGATGAAGTGGGTGGCCCCGAACCGCCGGGCCACCGCCTCCTTCGCCGGGTTCGCGTCCACCGCGACGATCGCCGTGGCCCCGGCGATCCGCGCGCCCTGGAGGACGTTCAGCCCGATCCCGCCGGTGCCGATGACGACGACCGTCTCGCCCCGGTCCACCTTCGCCCGGTTCAGGACGGCCCCGACGCCCGTCAGCACCCCGCAGCCGATGAGCGCGGCCGAGGTCAGCGGCACGTCCTCGGGGATCTTCACCGCCTGGACGGCCTTGACGATCGTCCGCTCCGCGAACGCCGAGTTCGAGGCGAACTGGAACAGCGGCTTCCCGCCCCGGGAGAAGGGCTGCCCGGGCATGCCGATCGCCTTGCGGCACATCGTCGGCCGGCCGCGGTCGCAGTCCGCGCACGCCCCGCAGTTGGCGAGCGTGGACAGCGAGACGTGGTCACCCGGAGCCACGTGCGCGACCCCCGCGCCGACCGCCTCGACCACCCCCGCGCCCTCGTGCCCGAGCACCACCGGCGGGGGGAAGGGGATCGTCCCGTCGATCACCGACAGGTCGCTGTGGCACAGCCCGGCCGCCTTGACGGCGACGAGCACCTCCCCCGGCCCGGGATCGCGGATCTCCAGGTCGTCGACCACCTGGGCCTGCTTGCCGTCGAACACGACGCCTCTCACCTGGGCTCCTTAGGCAGGCCGAGCACGCGCTCGGCGATGATGTTCCGCTGGATCTCGTCCGAGCCGCCGTAGATCGTGTCGGCCCGGGTGAACAGGAAGAGCCGCTGCCCCTCGTCGAGTCCCCGCTCGTAGGGGACCTCCCGCGACCACGGCCGCGGCCCCGCCGTCGCCTCCGCGCCCCGTACGGCGACCGCCAGCTCGCCGAGCCGCCGGTGCCAGCCGCCCCACAGCAGCTTGGCCACGCTCGGCGCGCCCGGATCCCCGGCGGAGCCGAGCGTGCGCAGGGCGTTCCACCGCATGGTGCGCAGCTCGGCCCACTGCCGTACGAGGCGTTCGCGCAGGACCGGGTCCGGTGGGCCGGAGGCGGCGTGGGCGGCGAGGACGCGTTCCAGTTCGGCGGCGAAGCCGATCTGCTGGACGAGGGTGGAGACGCCCCGCTCCAGGGCGAGCAGGCCCATGGCGACGGTCCAGCCGTTGCCCTCCCCGCCGACGGTCTCCGCCGCCACCGCCCCGTCGAAGAAGACCTCGTTGAACTCGGCGGTGCCCGACATCTGCCGGATCGGGCGGACCTCGATGCGGCCGGGCTGGTCCATGGGGACCAGCAGGAACGACAGTCCCCGGTGGCGGCGGGAGCCGGCCTCGGTGCGGGCGAGGACGAAGCACCAGTCGGCGTCCTGGGCGAGGGAGGTCCAGATCTTCTGCCCGGTGACGCGCAGCAGCCCGTCCGCCGGGTCGCGCACGGCGGCCGTGCGGACGCCGGCCAGGTCCGATCCGGCGTCCGGTTCGCTGTAGCCCTGGCACCACAGCTCCTCGCCGCGGGCGATGCCGGGCAGGTACCGGGCCTGCTGTTCGGGGGTGCCGTGGGCGATCAGGGTCGGGGCGAGGAGGTTCTCGCCGATGTGGCCGACGCGGCCGGGGGCGCGCAGCGCCGCGTACTCCTCCGCCCAGACGACCTGGCCGGTGAGGGAGAGCCGCTGCTGTCCGTACGTGCCGTCGGGGACGTCCCAGCCCTGGCCGATCCAGCCGCCGCGGCCCAGTTCTGCTTCCCAGGCCCGGCGTTGCGCGGTGCCCTCGTGTTCGCTGCCGGGTCCGCCGAGGCCGCGGAGGTCCGCGTACGGGCCGGTGAGGTGGTCGGTGAGCCAGGCGCGGGCGCGGCCGCGCAGTTCCTCGTCGCCGGCTCCGAAGCCGAAGTCCATGCGGTCTCCCCTGTCGGGCGTCTGTCGGGCGTCGGGGCGTTCAGGGGCGGGTGGGGTCAGGCATTGGGGCGGTCCTTGGCGGCGGCGGCCTTCGCCATGGCCTCCAGTTGCGCGAGCATCGGCATCGGGTCGGTGCCGACGGTGCCGGGCAGGAAGTCGGCGATCTTCTCGGGGGTCCAGGCGCCTTCGGCGTACCCGGCGCGCAGTTCGCGCGGCTGGGCCCAGACGGCGATCTTCGGGCCGGCGATCGTGTAGACCTGGCCGGTGATGTTCTCGGCCCGGGCCCGTTCGCTGAGCAGGTAGGTGACGAGGGCGGCGACGTCCTTGGGCTCGCCGATCTCCTTGAGTTCCATCGGGACGTTCGCGGACATCCGGGTGCGGGCGACGGGGGCGACGGCGTTGGCGGTGACCCCGTACTTGTTGAGGCCGAGGGCCGCGCTGCGGACGAGGGAGATGATCCCGCCCTTGGCGGCGCTGTAGTTGGCCTGGGCGACGGAGCCCTGGTGGTTGCCGCTGGTGAAGCCGATGAGCGTGCCCGTGCCCTGTTTGCGCATGACGGCGGAGGCGGCGCGGAAGACGGTGAAGGTGCCCTTGAGGTGGGTGGCGACGACCGGGTCCCATTCCTCCTCGGACATGTTGAAGAGCATGCGCTCGCGCAGGATCCCGGCGACGCAGACGACGCCGTCGATGCGCCCGTACCGGGCGAGGGCGGTGTCGACGATGCGCTGGCCGCCCGCCATGGTGGAGATGTCGTCGGCGACGGCGACGGCTTCCCCGCCGGCGGCGGTGATCTCCTTCACCACCGAGGCGGCGACCTCGCTGGTGGGTTCGCCTCCCTCGATGCCGACGCCGTAGTCGTTGACGACGACCCGGGCGCCCTCGGCGGCCGCCGCGAGTGCCACGGCCCGTCCGATGCCCCGGCCGGCGCCGGTGACGGCGACGACCTTTCCTGCCAAGAAGTTCCCCATGCCGGCCCCTTCCCGCGTTTTCTGACGGACCGTTAGATTCTAGGGGCAGCCCGACGCACCAGCACAAGACCCGGTTGCCCCTCGCCTTTCACAAGGAGCTGATGAGGCCCATGTCCCTGCCCCCGGAGTTCCACGACATCGCCAAGAGCGTCAACAACTGGGGCCGTTGGGGCGCCGACGACGAGATCGGCACGCTGAACCTGATCACCGACGGGGTCGTCCGGGCCGCGGCCGCCGAGATCCGCACGGGCCGCCGGATCCCGCTCGCGCTCCCGCTCAAGGAGGACGGCGTCCAGGCGGGCATGATCCCGGGCCGGATCAACCCGCTGCACACCATGGTCCAGATCAACCAGGAGATCTTCGGCCCGGGCACGGTGGCCTGTAGCGACGACGCCGTGACGATGGGACTCCAGTCCGCCACCCACTGGGACGCGCTGACCCACGTCTCGCACTCGGGGAAGATCTACAACGGCCGCCCCGCCTCCTCCATCACCGCGCACGCGCGCTCCGAGTTCAGCGGCATCGACAAGGCCCGGCACATCGTCTCGCGGGGCGTCCTGCTGGACGTGGCGCGGGCGAAGGGCGTGGACCGGCTGGAGGGGGGTCACGCGGTGACCCCCGAGGACCTGGCGGAGGCGGAGGAGTTCGGCGGGGTCACCGTCCGCGCCGGCGACGTCGTCCTCGTCCGCACCGGCCAGATCCAGGTCTACCTGGCCGGCGACAAGCACGGCTACGGCTTCCCCTCGCCCGGCCTGTCCGTCCGCACCCCGCAGTGGTTCCACGCCCGCGACGTGGCGGCCGTCGCCAACGACACCCTGACCTTCGAGATCTTCCCCCCGGAGATCGAGAACCTGTGGCTGCCGGTGCACGCCCTCGACCTGGTCGAGATGGGCATGCACCAGGGCCAGAACTGGAACCTGGAGGAGTTGTCCACAGCCTGTGCGGAAGAGTCCCGCTACTCCTTCCTGCTCTCCGCGATGCCCGAACCCTTCGTCGGCGGCACCGGCACCCCGGTCGCCCCGGTGGCCGTCCTCTGACCGGCCCTCGCGACGACCGCCCACGATGCCCGGTTTGCGCCACAGGACCGGCGGCGAGCCCGCGAGGGGGCCGGCGGGCGGGGGAACCCGGGCCCGGCAAGGGGAGCGGGGCCGGGCCGGCGGGCGTACGACGCTCCGGGCGGCGGGCGGGCGGGTCACGGGCGGGGTTCCTGGGGCGGGGGACCCCCTGAGGTATGCACACAAGAGCCCCCTGGAGGCTGATTCCGCCCTTCAAGACCAGTGGTGACCTTCGAAAGGATGGGTTGCGCGTCTCCAGGCCACCGCTACGAGCGGGTGGCTTCCGGACCGCCGAATCAGAGGGGTTCCACCATGTCACCGCGCAAGATCCTGGCGATGATGACCGCGACCGCGGCCCTGATCGCAGGCCCCGTCCTGACCGCCCACGCCTCCGCTTCCACCTCGGCCCCCGACTCCGTGACCGCCACCGACACCGCCTCCGCCTCCGCCCGGTCCGTCTACGCCGCGCAGGCGCGCGGGGCGGGGCTGACCGCCCCGCAAGCGGCCCGGCTCCAGCAGCAGGTGGATGCCGTCCTCGCCAAGGACCCGGCGGCCCGCCAGGTCTCCGCGAACCGGCTCACCACCGCCGGCGGCACCCTGACCCTCGCCGCCCCGGGCCGGCCGGAGGCCCGCGACCTGGCCGCCCCCGACACGGCGCTGGCCTGCGGGAACGGCCACCTGTGCATCACGGACGGCCGGGGCGACACCTACGACTTCTACAGGTGCGGGTACTACGACTTCTGGGGCATCGGCGACGGCACCTTCAACAACAACCAGACCCCGGGCACGCGGGCCCGGTTCTACAACGAGAACGGCAGCGAACGCTGGTCGAACGTCGCCAAGGACACCGGCACCGCCTCCTGGACCCCCGTCTACCACATCCGCCCCTGCTGACCCCCTGAGCAACGGCCCAGCCGCACAACGGCCGGGTCAGCGCAGTCAGCGCAGCAGCACCGGCAGGCTGCGCGGCCCGCGGTGGCGGGGGTTGCTCCGCCACCGCGGGCCCACCGCGGGGTCCGCCGGCCGCAGGTCCGGGTAGCGGCGCAGCAGCGCGTCGAAGGCGATGCGGGCCTGGAGGCGGGCCAGGGGCGCGCCGAGGCAGTGGTGGATGCCGTGTCCGAAGGCGAGGTGGCCGCCCGCGTCGGGGCGGGCCGGGTCGAACCGGTCCGGCGCCGCGAAGACGGCCGGGTCCCGGTTGGCCGCGAGCAGGCCGATCTGTACGAAGTCGCCGGCCGGGACGGTGACTCCGCCGATCGTCACGGCCTCGGCGGCGTAGCGCGTCGTGGCGACGGCGAACGGGCTCTCGTGGCGCAGCACTTCCTCGACGAGCGGGCCGGTTCCGGCGGGGTCGGCGCGTACGGCCGCGAGCCGGCCGGGGTGGGTGAGCAGGGCGTGGACGCCGTTCGCGATCAGGTTGGCGGTGGTCTGGTGCCCGGCGACCACCAGGAGGAACGCCATGGAGGTGATCTCCTGCTCGCCGAGCCGGTCGTCCGCCCCGTCGTGGACGTGGACCAGCGCGGACAGCAGGTCGTCGCCGGGGTGGGCGCGTTTGTGCGCGACCAGGTCGCGGATGTGGCCGGCCATCGCCACGGCCGTCTGCGGTGACACCTCCCCGTCGCCCTCCTCCCCGGACAGCTGGGCGGCCCAGGCGCCGAGGACCTCCTCCGTTCCGCCGGTGGCCCCGAGCAGGTCGAAGACCACGGCGAGCGGGAGCGGGATCGCGAACCCGCCGACGAGGTCCACCGCCTCCCCGGCTGCGCCGCGCCGCTCCAGCCCGTCCAGCAGCCGTTCGACGTGGCCCTCGATCACCGGCCGCAGCCCGGCCACCCGCCGCGCGGTGAAGGCCCGTTGGACCAGTCCGCGCAGCCGGGTGTGCCGGGGCGGGTCGGAGTTGAGCATGTGCGAGGTCAGGGCCCGCCCGGGCCCGTCGCCCCCGCCCCGGCGGGCGGCGTACGCCTCGGTGGCGGCGTTCTTGTGGAGGCGGGGGTCGGTGAGGGCGGCCCGGCAGTCGGCGTACCCGGTCACCATCCAGCCCTCCAGGGGGACCTCGCCGGGGATCAGCACCCGGTGTACGCCGCCGCCGCGCTCGCGCCAGTTCCGGTACGCGGGGTGCGGGTCCTGGAAGAACCCCTCGGGCACGGCCTCGGGGGGCGGTGCCTCAGCCGGCACGGCGGCGCCCTCCGGGCACGAGCCGTACGTCCGCCACCCCCAGGAGCCCGACCTGCGGCACCTTCGCCCTGCGCTGGGCCGGGTCCACCTCCAGTCCGGCGCCGCGCACCAGGTCCAGCAGCAGCTCCGCCAGCGGCATCACCATATGCCGGCCCCAGCAGCGCTCGGAGGAGTGCCCGAAGGGGAGGTAGCCGGGCGCGGTCTCGGGGTCGAGGTGGTCCCACCGTTCGGGCAAGAACACGTCCGGGTCGTCCCACAGCGCGGGGTCCCGGTGGGAGAGCAGCGGCAGGACGAGCACGTCGTCCCCGGGGCCGATCCGCGCGTCGAGGGCCGGGTACTCGGGCGAGGCGAGGCGCAGGATGTTCCAGGACGGCGGCAGCAGCCGGGCGGACTCGTGGATGAGGTTGCGGTTCGGGACGCCGTCGTCGAAGGGCGCGCCGAGCCACAGGGCGTTGGCGACGAGGGTGGACACGGTGAAGCAGACGGGGGCCGCCGTCCTGCGGTACATCCCCATGGCGTGCCGGCGGTCCTGGTAGCCGTCGGCTTCTTCCAGCAGTGCGGAAATTCCGCTGGGCTTCCCGCCGGTCCGCCCGCGTCGGGGAATTGCCGCGGCGGCCGCGATGACGGACCAGGTGAGCAGCGGTGTGAGTTCGAGATTCCGGCTCATGAGAATGCGGAGCCGTTGCGGGTCGCTTCCGAGAATGAGGTCGCGCAGGAAGTAATGGCCGGTGTGCGGCCAGGATCCGGCGAGTTCCACGTCCTTCGGGAGGGGCTTCTCCAGTGCCTCCCGTACGTCGCGGCCTATGAGGCGCATGAGCGCGGCGGCCTCGCCGCGCTCGATGGAGCGGCCGTGCAGCGGCTTGAAGGTGGGCCGTTCGGTCTCGGTGGCCCGGCGGGCGGCGAGGATCCGGTCGGACAGCCCGGGGCCGGCGACGCCGATGGTGTCGGGCTCCAGCCGGAAGGCGTCCTTGCCGGTGTGCTCGCGCAGCAGGGCGGCCAGCCGGGGCGCGAACTCGGTGGTGCGCACGGCCGGCAGGGAGGTGAGGGACATGCGGGAACTCCGATGGGGGCGACCGGTGGAGGGGGCCCGGCCGGCGCGGTTCCGGGCCGTCGGCGCCGCCCCGGCCGCGCGCGGGCCGGGGCGGCCGTGCCGGTCTAGTACCAGATGTACCAGGCGCTCTTCTTGAGGCTCTGCCGACCGGAAACAGCGTGACGGATGGCGAAAAGCATCTTCATCGCGGTACCCCTTCCCTCTGTATGGCTCGTGGCCGTATTACGGGTCGCGGAGCGGCGTCGAATTCCGCCCTTCCGGTGGGAAGAGTCGTCCGGCGGCGCCCCGTTGAGAATGCGCGGCCACCATAGACATGCAACTCGCCTCGGATCAATGGGTGTTGAATCTTTATGTCTCGATCTCCAAAGCCCTTTCCGGCCACGGCCTATGCGTTCCGGCCGGGCCGGCCGCGTACGGCCCGTCCCGGGTCAGGGGAGCCGGATGGCCCCGGCGGCGTCGAGGACGATCGGCTCCGGGTCGGGGTCCTCGTAGAAGCGCAGGCTGCCGACCGGGCCGGCGGGGCCCGGGACGTGCGGGGCCAGGGCGGCGAGGAAATACTCCACGTCCGGCCGGATCTCCGCGTGGATCTCCTGCCGGGCGGTGAGCCGCCAGCCGTCCGGGGTGCGGGTCAGGTCGGCGTGGCAGGTCCCGCCGACCCGGTACGCCGGGCCGCGCCCCTGGAGCACGTTGACGGCGTACGCCCCTTCCGGCCCCTCGTCCCAGTCATCGGACGCGTCGGCGTACGCGTCGCCGTCGGGCTCCGGCGTCAGGTGGCGGGCGACGAGGTCGAGCACCCACTGCGGGGTGGCGGCGTCGAGGTCGAGGGCGAGTTCCAGGGCGTAAAGGTCGGCCATGGGCCCGATCGTACGGCGCGGCCCGCGCGGCGCAGGGGCCGGGAACCTGCGGGTGGCGGCGTGCCTCCGTGCACGCCCCGAGCGCGGCACGGCAGCCGCCACCCCGCGACCCGCACTCGTCAAGGCTGGACCCTTGGCGTCCCCTCGCGACGAATCGCTCACCACAAGGGTGATCAACCCGTGACGAACCGTCAACACCTCGTTAGAGGTACACGCGCGGTTCCCGGTGGCGGGCAAAGTTTTCGCCGGGTCCGGCCTCGCGCGGCTCCGCCCGGTCGATCTCGCACCAGATCCGCTTGCCCGCGCCCTCGCGCTGCCAGCCCCACCGGTCCGCCAGCCCGTCCACGAGCTCCAGCCCGCGCCCGCCCGTGTCGTCCCCGGCGGCCTGCCGCCGGGCCGGCGCCCGGTCGCTCGCGTCGGCCACCTCGACCCGCACCCCGGGGCCCCCGAACAGCATCCGCAGCACGGCCGGACAGCCCGTGTGCACGACCGCGTTCGTGACCAGCTCGGAGATCAGCAGGATCAGCGTCTCGGCGAGCGGCTCGTCGTCCCCTATCCCGGACCCCGCCAGCCTGGACCGCGCCCACCGGCGCGCCCGGCCCACCTCGGCGGGGTCCGGTCCTACCTCCAGCTGTACCTGAAGCACCTGCACCGCTCACACCATCCGAACCGGCGGACACTTCGCCTCGCGACGGGATGGGATCACCGACCGTGATCCCCGTGCTGTGCAGCATGGTTGACATACAGTCACCACAACAAGCGCTTCGGGCATATTCCAGCGCGAAGAAGTAGGCGTGGTGCATACTGTGCGACGCTCGCGCCGCTCAACCGCTCGCATTCGTGGGAGCGTACCGGAGCCCACCCCTGCCTCCGGCCCGGATCGGGGTGGGCGTAGGACACAAACCGATATCAACTCTCCGTAATCGGACATGCGTCCCGCCCTGTCCCTCCCGTGCCTTCTCGTCACAGCGAGCGACCGCTACGGCACAGGGACGAGCGGCCCCGCACCGGACGGCCCCGCCTCCGGCAGCCCCCCGCCGGACGGCCCCGCATCCGACGGCGCCCCCTCCAGGAGGTCCACGGCGAGGAGTTCCTCCGCCTGCGCCGCCGTCCGCCACTGCCGCGCCCTCACCCAGGCCCGCTTCAGGTGGAGGTGGACGTCCGCCTCCCACGTGAAGCCCATGCCGCCGTGCACCTGGAGGCAGTCGCGGGCGTTCGCCACGGCCGCCTCGTCCGCGAGCAGCTTGGCCGCGGCGATCTCCGCCGGCGCGCCGCCGGCGGATTCCGCCGTCACCGCGGCCGCGTACACCGCCGTACGGGCCAGCTCGGCCCGGACCAGCATCTGCGCGCACAGGTGCTTGACGGCCTGGAAGGCGCCGATCGGCTGTCCGAACTGCTCCCGTCCGCCCGCGTACCGCACGGCCAGCTCCAGCGTCTCCAGCGCGCTGCCCGCCTGGAGCGCCGCCGTGAGGAGCGCTCCCGCGTCGCGGTACCCGTCGGTCCCCGCCGCCGGGACGGCCCGCGCGGGAACCCGGTGCAGCGGGGTCAGCGGGTCCGCCGAGCGCACCGCCTCGCCGGCCGAGAGGGTGGCCGGGGCGCCGGGCGCGCCCAGGACCGCGTCCGACTCCGCCAGGTACGTCACGAGGCCCCCGCCGAGGTCGTGTGCGGTGACCACGGCGGTTCCGTCGGCCGCTCCCGGGACCGTCCCGGCGGCCAGGTGCGTGGCCACGAGCGGGCCCGGCAGCAGGACCCGCCCGGCCTCCTCGAAGACGAGGACCGCCTCGGGGAGGCCGAGGCCGACCCCGCCCCGCGCCTCGGGGAGCCGCAGCGCGAAGAGGCCGGCCTCGCCGAGCTCCCGCCACAGCGCCCGGTCGAGGACCGGTCCGCCGTCCGCGGCGGCCCGCAGCCGCTCCCTCCCGTACCGTCCGGCGAGGAGCTCGCGCACCCCCGCCCGCAGGTCCCGCTGGTCCTCGGTCGGCTGGAAGTCCACGGCCGTTCACCGCCCCTTCGGCAGGCCGAGGATCCGCTCGGCGACGATGTTCCGCTGGATCTGGGAGGTGCCCGCCGCGATCGTGTACGAGAGGGAGGAGAGCCGCTCCAGGACCCACTCCTCCTCCAGGACGAGGGAGTCCGCGCCCAGCACCTCGGCGGCGAGGTCGTAGAGCTCCTGGCGGGCGTGGGAGTACGCCAGCTTGAAGACGCTTCCGCCGGTGCCGGGGACGCCGCCCGAGCGCTGCGCCTCGCTGACGTTCCACTGCGTGAGCCGCCACAGCGCCCCGAACTCCCCGTACAGCCTCCCGAGCCGGCGCCGGAGCACGGGGTCGTCCCAGCGGCCGTTCGCGCGCGCGGCGCGGGCGAGCTCGCCCAGGGTGCGGCGGCAGGCGACGACCTCGCCGACGAAGGCGGTGCCCCGCTCGAAGGACAGGGTGACCATGGTGACGCGCCAGCCGTCGTTCTCGGCGCCGACCCGGTTGCCGACGGGGACGCGGACCTCGTCGAGGAACATCTCCGCGAACTCGGCGGATCCGGCGAGGGTGCGCAGCGGCCGTACGGTGACGCCGGGGGCGTCCATCGGCATGGCCAGCCAGGAGATGCCGCGGTGTTTGGGGGCGGCCGGGTCGGTCCGTACGAGCAGCTCGCACCAGTCGGCGATCTCGGCGTGCGAGGTCCAGATCTTCGAGCCGGTGACGACGTACGCGTCGCCGTCGCGGACGGCCCGGGTGCGCAGGGCGGCGAGGTCGGATCCGGCGTCGGGTTCGCTGAAGCCCTGGCACCAGACCTCGTCGCCGCGCAGGACGGGCGGCAGCCAGCGGGCCCGCTGTTCGGCGGTGCCCTCGGCGGCGATGGTGGGGCCGGCGTGGAGGAGCCCGACGAAGTTCGCGCCGACGTAGGGGGCGCCGGCGCGTTCGGTCTCCTCCAGGAAGATCAGGTGCTGGGTGGGGGTGGCTCCGCGTCCGCCGGCGTCGACGGGCCAGTGCAGGCCCGCGTAGCCGGCGTCGTGGAGGCGCCGCTGCCAGCCGAGGTCGTGGGCGCGGCGGGCGGGCCAGTCGTCCGGGGAGGGTTTGGGGGGCAGGTCGGGCAGCGTCTTGGCGAGCCATTCGCGCAGGCGGGCCCGGAAGTCCCGTTCCTCTTCGGTGTAGGTCAGGTCCATCAGCGGGCTGCCCGGCGGTCCTGGTCGAGGGGGAGGCCGAGCATGCGGATGGCGTTGCCGCGCATGAGCTTGTACACGGTCTCCTCGTCGAGGCCGCGGACGTGGTCGAGGGCGACTTCCTTGGTGTGCGGGAACGTCGAGTCGACGTGGGGGTAGTCGGTCTCGAAGGTGGCGTTGTCGCGGCCGACGACGTCGAGCGAGGCGATGCCGTGCTTGTCGCGGAAGAAGCAGCAGTACATCTGCCGGTAGTAGTACGTGGACGGCGGTTCGGGGATCAGGTCCTTGACGCCGCCCCAGGCGCGGTGCTCGCGCCAGACGTCGTCGGCGCGTTCGAGGGCGTAGGGGATCCAGCCCATCTGGCCTTCGCTGTAGGCCAGTTTGAGCGTCGGGAACTTCACCAGGACGCCGCTGAACAGGAAGTCCATCATCGAGGCCATGGCGTTGTTGAAGCTGAGGGAGGCCTGGACGGCGGGCGGGGCGTCAGGGGAGGCGGCGGGCATCTGGGAGCTGGACCCGATGTGCATGTTGACGACGGTGCCGGTCTCCTGGCAGGCGGCGAAGAAGGGGTCCCAGTAGCCGGAGTGGATGGAGGGGAGCCCGAGGTAGGTGGGGATCTCGGAGAAGGTGACCGCGCGGACGCCGCGGGCGGCGTTGCGGTGGATCTCGGCGACGGCGAGGCCGATGTCCCAGAGGGGGATGATGCACAGCGGGATGAGCCGGCCGCCGCTGTCGCCGCACCACTCCTCGACCATCCAGTCGTTGTAGGCGCGCACGCAGGCGAGGGCGACCTCCTTGTCGTGGGCCTCGGCGAAGGTCTGGCCGCAGAAGCGGGGGAAGGTGGGGAAGCACAGGGAGGCCTCGACGTGGTTGAGGTCCATGTCGGCGAGGCGCGCCTTGGGGTCCCAGCAGCCGCGGCGCATCTCGTCGCGGGTGATGCCCTCCAGGGTCATGTCGTCGCGGTCGAAGCCGACGGCGGCGATGTTGCGCTTGTACGGGAACTTCAGGTCCTCGTAGATCCACCAGTCGGTCGGGGGGCCGTCGGGGTCCATGGTGATGACGTACTTGCCGCCGGTGTACTCCAGCTCGCCGATGCCGGCGGTGAGGGGCCGGGGTCCGCGGTCGCGGTACTTGGCGGGCAGCCAGACGTCGAAGAGGTGGGCGGGCTCGATCACGTGGTCGTCGACGCTGATGATCCGAGGCAGTTCCATTCGGTCTCCCCAATCGCCCAATCTGATGGATCGTCAGAAACAAGCTAGCCCCGCCACCTCTGGACCGGCAAGCGTCGGCGCCCTACGCTCTCCGCCAGATCTGACCATCCGTCAGGAATGAACCCCAGGGAGGTCCCGGATGACGGACACCGCGACGGAACTGAGCCGGTCCCGGACCCTGTGGGAGCTGGTCGACCGCCGGGCCGCGCTCACCCCCGGCGCTGCCGTGCTCATCGAGGCCGCCGACCGCCCCGCCGACGACCGCACCCTCACCTTCGGCGCCCTGCGCGACCGCGCCGAACGCGTCGCCGCGGGCCTGTACTCCATGGGGGTGCGCCCCGGCACGGTCGTCGCCTGGCAGCTGCCCACCCGCATCGAAACGGTGCTGCTGTCCCTCGCCCTGGCCCGGATCGGCGCCGTCCAGTCGCCCGTCATCCCCTTCTACCGAGACCGCGAGGTCGGCTTCGCGCTGCGCGAGTCCAAGGCGGAGTTCTTCGCCGTGCCCGGCGTCTGGCGCGGCTTCGACCACACCGCGCTGGCCGCCCGCCTCGGCGCCCGCGGGGTCTTCGAGGCCTACGACCGCCTCCCGGACGGCGACCCGGCCGTCCTGCCCCCGCCGCCCGCCGACGGCACCTCCGTACGCTGGATCTACTGGACCTCGGGCACCACCTCCGACCCCAAGGGCGTCCTGCACACCGACCGCTCCCTGATCGCCGGCGGCTCCTGCCTCGCGGACGCCCTGCGCCTGACCCCGGCCGACGTCGGCTCGATGGCCTTCCCCTTCGCGCACATAGCCGGGCCGGACTACACGGTGATGCTGCTGCTGTACGGGTTCCCCGCGGTGCTGTTCGAGAAGTTCGCGATGCCGGACGCCCTCGACGGCTACCGCCGCCACCGCGTCACCGTCGCCGGCGGCTCCACCGCCTTCTACTCGATGTTCCTCGCCGAACAGCGCAAGGACCCCGGCACGAAGCTCATCCCCAGCCTGCGGCTCCTCGCGGGCGGCGGCGCCCCCAAACCCCCCGAGATCTACCACGCGGTGGTCCGCGAACTGGGCTGCCAGCTCACCCACGGCTACGGCATGACCGAGGTCCCCATGATCACCATGGGGGCGCCGGACGACACCCCGGAGAACCTCGCCACCACCGAGGGCCGCCCGCCGGCGGGCATGTCCATCCGCATCACCGGACCCGACGGCGCCCTCCTGCCCGCCGGCACGGACGGCGAGGTCCGGCTGCGCGGCGAAGCCGTCTGCCAGGGCTACCTGGGGCGCGAGGACACCGCCGGGGTCTTCGACGCCGACGGCTACCTGATCACCGGCGACCTCGGCCACCTCACCGCCGACGGCCACCTGGTCCTCACCGGCCGCAGCAAGGACGTCATCATCCGCAAGGGCGAGAACATCTCGGCGAAGGAGATCGAGGACCTCCTCCACGCCCTCCCCGCGGTCGGCGACGTCGCCGTCATCGGACTGCCGGACCCCGAACGCGGCGAGCGCGTCTGCGCCGTGGTCGAACAGCCGCCGGGCGCGGCTCCGCTGACCCTCCCCCAGCTGACCGCCCACCTGCGTTCCCAGGGGCTCGCCCCCCACAAACTGCCCGAGCAGCTGGAACTGGTCGACGCGCTCCCCCGCAACGACGCCCTGCGCAAGGTCCTCAAGTACCAACTGCGCGAGCGCTACGCGTGACCCCCGAGGAGGTCACGCGAGCGCCGGTCCGTCGGCTCGCCCGGCGACGGCCGCCGGGCGACACGGTCTAGGCGTCCGGGTCCACCCCGCAGTAGCCCGCGAAGGCCCGCAGGATCTCGTCCTCGGAGATGCGGCCGTCGCCGTCCGCGTCGAGGGCCGACGCGACCTGGCCGGCCAGCTCGGCCGGGGTCCCGAGGACGCGCAGGACGCGGGCCGCGGCCTCCGGGGTGGGACCCGCGCCGTCCTCGTCCGCGACCGCGATCACAGCGGCGAGGAACGGCCGGGCGATCTCCGCGAACCGGTCCGGGCTGTCCCGCAGCCGCTTCGCGGCGCCGGTGACGAACTCCTCGCGGGACACCCGCTGGTCCCCGTCGACGTCGGCGATCCCGGCCATGCCCTGCCAGAACGCCTCGGCGCCGTTGAAGACGGCCTGGCCCTTGTCCGACCGTGCGGTGGTGCCGAATTCGGCCAGCACTGCCTTCGCGGCCGTACTGAAGTCCTCCCGGTCGATGTAGCCGGACCCGTCCTGGTCGAAGGTGGCGAATCGGGCGGCAATCTTGCGCTCGTATTCTGCGCTGTCCATATGCGGCGTTCCGCCTTCACGTGTGCGATGGGGTGCAGTTCAAGACAAGGCAGGAGCGTAAGCCCTCGGTGGCCTGAGCGTTAAGCGAAGCGGTCAAGCAGGTGGCCGCATCGAACCCGCGCACGGGGAGCGCGGCGGGGCGCGTATGCGTGTGCCAGCGCGGGGTAGGTGTCACGCCGGCACGGACGGCGGGCCGGTCGACGGCGTAGCACGGTCCACCCTTCCGGGGCGGGCTTCCGCCAAAACAGGCGCGCTCCGGCAGGTGCGCACTACATTCGACGGGTCGACACACGGCAGGGGGCCTCATGGCGAAGGACGTTCCACCGCGCTGGGACCGACGCATGCAGCAACGCCTCGCCCGCGGAGAGGCGGCGGCGCTCGGAGAGCTGTACGACCGGTTCGCCTCCCTCGTGCACAGCCTCGCGCACCGGGTGCTGGGCGACGAGGTCGCGGCCGACCGCATCACCCGCGAGGTCTTCGGCTACATCTGGGAGAACCCGGACGCCTACGACCCGAAACAGGGCTCCATGCGGTCCTGGGTCGCCCGGATCACCCAGGGCCAGGCCGTGGCCCGGCTGCGGCAGGCCGAACTCGGCCGCGGCTCCCGGGAGGAGCTGGAGCAGAAGGTCCGCAGCGCCAACGCGGCCGCCCGCGCCGACTACATCGTCACCTCCATGCCCGCCCCGCTGCGGGCCGCCCTGGAACTGGCCTACTTCAAACGCCGCGACTACCGGCAGGCCGCCGCCGACCTGCAGATCAGCGAGGACGAGGCGCGGCGCCGGCTGCGGCTCGGCCTCCAGCTGCTGTCGACCGCCAACGTCCTCCCCCGGGAGGACACCGCCCCGCCCTGCGGCTCACGCGAATACGGAACGCCCCGATGACCGGCCCCTCCGAAGAGCTCCCCGACGACGCCTACGAGCGCCCGGCGGGCGGTCCGGCCCGGATACCCGGCCCGCGCGCGGCGGGCGACGACCTGCGCCCGCCCCACCCGCTGCCGCAGCCGGCCGACGGTCCGCCGCCCGCGCCGCCCGCCCCCGCGCCCTCGCACGCCGTACTGAAGTCCCTGCTCGGGGCGTGGGCGCTCGCCGCCTGCTCCGCCGAGGAGACCCAGGCCGTCGAGGACCACCTCACCGAGTGCGCGCCCTGCGCCGAGGAGGCGCTGCGGCTGCGCGACGCGGTCGGGCTGCTGCACCCGGAGGAGAGCCTGGACCTCAAGCCGCTGCTGCGCTCGCGGGTGCTGGAGGACTGCCTGGGCAAGCGCCCGGCGCGGATCCCGGTGCCGGTGTGGGCGAACCCGTACGACACCGAGACGGCGCGGCTCGACGCGCTGCTGCGGGACTTCGGGGACTCCGAGTGGCACACGCCCGTGCGGCTGAAGTGGTTCGAGGAGGAGCAGCGGCGCTCCCGCCGGACGACGGTGGCGGGGGTGATCGGCCACCTGATGTCGGTGGACGGGCTCGTGGCGACCGCGCTCGGCCTCGACGACCCGCTGGGCCGGGACGCCCCGCCGGGCGATCCGGTGGGCCGCACCGAGCACTTCTGGAACTCCTCCCCGTACCCGGCCACCCGCCAGGTCCGCGAGCCGTGGCGGGAGCAGGGGCACACCCTGGTCCGTACGGTCTCCTTCGCGGGCCGGGGCGTCGCCGAACTGGCCGTGGACTACGGCGGGTTCGCGCTGCCCCTCGGGGACGCGTTCCTGGAGCGGGCCTTCGAGTGCTGGGTGCACGCCTGGGACATCGCGGAGGCGGTGGACTACCCGTACGAGCCGCCGTCGGGCCCGCACCTGTACGGGATGATCGACCTCGCGGCGCGGCTGCTGCCGGGCGCCCTGGCGGACCGGCGCCGCTCGGGGCTGGCGGCTCCGGCGCGCGGGCTGGTCGCGGCGGGCGCACCGGGGCGGACCCTGCACCTGGAGATCGAGGGCGCGGGCGGCGGAGGCTGGGACATCGCCCTGGACTCCCCCGCCGCGAAGCCCTCGCGGGAGCACACGGTGGCGGAGGTGGCGCTGGACGGCATCGAGTTCTGCCAGCTGGCCGCCGGGCACATCTCCCCGGAGGAGGCCGCCGTGGGCCAGACCGGCGACCGCGAGGCGATCCGCGACGTCCTGTTCGCCGCGGCCTCCCTCAGCCGGCTCTAGTGCCGTCGGTCCCGGCCCCGGGTCCCGGGCCGGGACCGGGACCGGCCCGGGACCCGGGGCCGGCCGGGGGCCGCCCGGCCGGGGCTCAGGCGAAGACGACCGTGCGGGATCCGTTCAGCAGGACGCGGTGCTCGCTGTGCCACTTCACCGCGCGAGCCAGCGCCTGGCACTCCACGTCGCGGCCGATGGCGACCAGCTGGTCCGGGGTCACCTCGTGGCCGACCCGCTCGACCTCCTGCTCGATGATCGGGCCCTCGTCGAGGTCGGCCGTCACGTAGTGGGCGGTCGCGCCGATCAGCTTCACGCCGCGCGCGTGCGCCTGGTGGTAGGGCTTGGCACCCTTGAAGCTCGGCAGGAAGGAGTGGTGGATGTTGATGATCCGCCCGCTGAGCTCCTTGCACAGGGTGTCCGACAGCACCTGCATGTAGCGGGCGAGGACGACCAGCTCGACGTTCTGCGCGCGCACCAGCTCCAGCAGCTCCGCCTCGGCGGCCGCCTTCGTGTCCTTCGTCACCGGGATGTGCACGAACGGCACGTCGTACGAGCCGACCAGCTCCGCGAAGTCGGTGTGGTTCGAGACGACCGCCGCGATCTCCACCGGCAGCGCGCCGATCCGCGAACGGAACAGCAGGTCGTTCAGGCAGTGGCCGAACTTCGACACCATCAGCACGATCCGCATGCGCTCGTCGGAGCGGTGGATCTGCCATTCCATCCGGAAGGAGTCGCCGATCGCGGCGAAGCTGGCGCGCAGCTTCTCGACGGTCAGCGCCGGCTCGGCCTCGAAGTGCACCCGCATGAAGAACAGGCCGGTCTCCCGGTCTCCGAACTGCTGGCTGTCCACGATGTTGCAGCCGGTCATGAAGAGGTAACTCGACACGGCGTGCACGATGCCCTGCTTGTCGGGGCAGGACACGGTCAGGACGTACTGCTGGGGCTGTGCCTCGGGCTGCGGGTCGCTCATGACCGCATAGCCTTTCACACCAGGCGGGTGAGCATCCTCAGCACTTCCACGGAGCTGGGCCGCTCGTCCGGATCGTCCCCGTCCGAGGTGGCCATCCGTACGTGCGCCTCGCGGGCCGCCTGTACCGCCTCGGGCCACGCGGGGTGCTCCAGGTAGACGGAGACGGGCGCGTCCGGGCCGACCTGGTGCAGGATCCGCAGCACCCGCAGCACGGCGAGGTCGACGGCGGCCGCCTCCTGCGCGTCGCGGAAGATCGTGCCGACGTACTTGTCGGCGGACCAGCTGTCGAGCCAGGTGTCCTCGACGAGCCGGTACACGGCGTCGGTGACGTCCCCGTACCCTTCGGCACCGGCCAGCCAGACCTCTTCCTGGAACCGCGGGTCGGAAAGCATGTGCAGCGCCGAGCGCACGTTTCCGCGCCAGCGCCACCACGGCATGTCGTTGAGGGGCATGCCGCCCATGGTGGAGGAGCGGCCGCCGCGGCGGGAAGAGTTCTTCGAACCTTGGGCGAATGTCACGCTTTCGATCGTACGTTCCCTCTTGGCGCGATCTTGAAGCACCCGGGGCGGCCCGCGCCCGGCCCGGGTCCGGGTCGCGCCCGGCCCGCGTCCGGCCCGCGTCCGGCCGTGTCTCCCGGTAATTCACCTCCGCGTCACCGGATGTTATGTACACCTCACCACCGAGTTCCCCGTGGGGCGGAATGGTCGGTGGACATGACCAGACGGCGAAACCCAACCCCCTTCTCCCGGACCCTTCTTGCCGTGGCGACGGGCGCGTGTCTCACCGTCTCGTGCGGGGTGGTCCCCGGAGGGCCGGGGGGTTCCGGGGACACCCTCACCGTCATGACGTTCGCCCCCATCGACACCAAAGCGACCAACATGCCCGGAATGCCGGGCATGGCCAAGGCGTACGAGCGCTGGGTGAACGACAAGGGCGGCATCAACGGCCGCAAGCTGCGGGTGCTGACCTGCAACGAGAAGAACACCCCGACGGGCGCCGCCGACTGCGCCCGCAAGGCCATCTCCGAGAAGGCCGTGGCCGTCGTCGGCTCCTACAGTCAGCACGGGCGCGCCTTCATGGCCCCGCTGGAGGCCGAGGGCATCCCCTTCATCGGCGGCTACGGGGTCTCCGCCGAGGAGTTCCAGAGCACCCTGTCCTACCCGGTCAACGGCGGCCAGCCCGTCCTGCTGGCCGGCGCCGGCCACCAGCTGGGCCGGGCCTGCGCCCAGGTGTCCCTGGTGCGTCCCGACACCCTCGCCGGGGACAGCATGCCGGTGCTGCTCAACGCCGGGCTGAAGGCCAACAAGATGCCGGAGGCCTCCGACATCCGGGCCGCCGAGGACTCCGCCGACCTCACGCCGCAGGCCCGCGAGGCCCTGTCCGGCTCCCCCGCACCCGCCCCGTCGGGCACCCCCTCCGGCGGCGCCACCGCGAAGGACCCCAAGGAGAAGGCGGACAAGGGCGAGAAGGCGGAGGGCAAGGACAACCGGAACTGCGTGACCGCGGTCCTGGGCGAACGCACCGAGACCTTCTTCGACGCCTTCCGCCGCATCGACGGCCAGCACCGCAACCCGCAGATCTCCTCCGTCCTGGGCAGTGTCAGCCAGGCCCTGGTCGACCGCACCGGCGGCAAGGAGAGCCCCTTCGAAGGCGCGTACCTCACCAGCTGGTACCCGGTGTCCAGCGACCCGCTCTGGGCGCCGATGCGCAAGGTGATCTCCGAGCAGGCCTTCGGTGACGACAGCGTGGACCCCGACGACAGCGGGGCGCAGACCACCTGGATCGCGTACACGGTGCTGAACGAGGTCCTGAAGCGCTTCGAGGACGACGAGGCGGTCACGGCGCGCAAGGTCGCCCGGGCGCTGAACCAGTCCGAGAGCGTCGGGACCGGCGGCCTGACCCCCGACCTGAGCTGGCGCTACCAGGACATGCGCGCCGTCGCGGGCTTCCCGCGCCTGGTCAACGGGCGGGTCACCTTCCAGATCGTCCAGGCGGGCCGCCTCGTCGCCCAGCCCGGCGAACAGTCCCTGGACATGACCCCGACCCTCGAAGGGGCTCCCCGCTCCACCTGACGCGCACGCCGGGTCAGCTCCCCTGGTGCCGGACCGGAACTAGTACTCCTCGCGGGGGCGCTGGTGGCCGCCCGGCACCTCGGTGCCGTCGCGGAAGGTGACGGTGGCGAAGCAGGAGGAGGCCCAGATCTGGATGCGGTCCGGCTCGTGGGCGATCTCGAAGGGCCGGTCGTCCCAGGAGCCGTACGAGGTCACGAGGAAGGCCTCGCCGGGCCGGAGCCAGTAGTCCTGTCCGAAGGGCTCCAGCCACAGCTCCAGGAGCTCCGTCCCGCTGTTCTCGACCAGCATCGGGACGGGGTTGCCCAGGGTCCGGATGGCCTCCGCGCCGAAGTCCCCGTCGAGCCGGTCCATGTTCCGGCCCAGCGTCGCCGTGATCTTCGTCAGGTCCAGCGGCTCCGCCGCGTCCGGCCCCGGCCGGGGTTCCGCCGGCCGGGCGCCGAACAGCGCCTCCCATACGGCCCTTCGGCTCACAGCTGGGACTTGTCGCGCTGGGTGAGGGCGTACTTGGCCGCGATCCTGTTCCACAGGGTCGCGGCGGACTCCTTGGCCTTGGTCGCCTCGCCGCTGGAACGGTTGCCGTCGGCGGCGTTGTCGGTGGACCTCGCCTTGCCGTCCTTGCAGCCCTTGTCGTCCTTGTCGCCGCGGCCGCCGGTGTCCTCGTCCACGTCGTCGGCCCAGTCCGCGTAGCTGTTGTCGGCGTCCGCCGAGGCCTTCCAGGCCTTGTTGAGGGAGGCCGTGAGCTTCGCGTGGTCCGGGAGCTTGTCCACCTTGAGCTCCTGGAGCCGGGTGACCAGGCCCTCGCGCTGGCGGGCCGCGTCGCGCAGGTCCTGGGCCGCCTGGTCGAGGTTCTTGCAGGTCTTGATGTCCTCCACGGCCTTGATCACGGCGGCCCGGCTGTCGTTGCTGTCCGCGAGGAGCTTGTCGAGCTGGACGGCCTGCGGGCGGGCCGGGTCCACCGGCGCCGCACCGGCCGCGGAGGCCGCGGAACCGGCCGGCGCGGGGGCCGCCACCGCGCCCGGGTCGTTGTTCTGGGCCTTCCCGTCGGCGAACAGCGAGCCGACGCCGAGTCCGGCCACGGCCAGCCCGATGACCCCGGCGGCGATGACCGCCGGCGGTATCCGGCGCGCGGCCGGCGCGGGCGGCGGAGGGGGCGGGGGCGCGTACTGCTGCTGCGGCTGCCCCGGCTGGGGCCGGCGCGGGGCGAACTGCTGCGCGGCGGCCGCGGGCGGGGGCGCCGCCCGGCGCGGCGCCGGACGCGCCACGGGCTCCTGGACGGGAGGCAGGTGCTGGGTGTGCCCGGCGGTGTCCGCGTCGCCGCGGAACAGCCCGTCGAAGCCCTCGGCGGCATTGGGCGCGGGGCCCGGCGGGACGGGCGGGATGTACTGGGTGGCGTCCTCGGCGGCGTGCGCGGGATGCGCCGGGGCGGCCGGGACCGGCGGAATGTACTGCGTCGCGTCCTCGCCCGGGTGCGCCGGGACGGGCGGGATGTACTGGGTGGCGGCCTCGCCGCCCTGCGCGGGGACCGGCGGTATGTACTGCGTCGCCGCCTCGCCGCCCGGCGCCGGGACCGGCGGGACGTATTGCGTCGCGTCCTCCGCCGGGTGGGCCGGGACGGGCGCGATGTACTGGGTGACCGCGTCGGGCAGCGGCGGGTAGCCGTAGCCGTGGGGCTGCCCCGGTCCCTCGAAGCCGGGGCCGACGACGTGGCCCTGGGGCGGGTGCGGTTCGTACGCCGGCTGCCCGTACGGCGGGGACGGGTACTCCTGCGGCTCGTGCCGCGCCCCCTGCCCGTGCGCGTCGCCCTGCCCGTACTGCTCCGGCTGCGGGTACGCGTAGGCGGGCGGCCCCCACGGCTCCCCGGCCCCCGGCGCCTGCTGCCCCTGCGGGCCTTGCGGGACCTGCGGGCCGTGCGGGACCTGCCCAGCGTACGGGTCGGCGTACTGGTCGGCGTACGGCTCCGGGTACGGCTGTTCCGGGTACCCCGAAGCCGGATCCGGCGTCCCGGGCTGGGGGACGCCCCCTTGTCCGTTCTGCGTCACCGGGACTCCTTCTGCCTTCTCCGACGTCTCCCGAAACTACGGCAGCCGTCGGGTCACGCTACCCGGTCCCTCCGCGCAGGTGTCAGGCCACCTGAACCTCCAGCCGCGCCGCGAACTCCCTGACGGCCGCTTCCTCCCGGTACGGCTCCAGTCGCACCCGGAAGTCCTCCAGGTACTCGGCGCCGCGGCGCGAACGCAGCGTTTCCAGCAGCTCGGCCGCCTTCGTCGCGGTCTGGCAGGCCTGCTCCACCTCCCGCTGCTGGACCTGCGCGGCCGCCAGCAGCAGCAGTCCGATCGCCCGGCGGCGGGCCTTCGTCTCGGGCAGGGCCCGCAGCGCCTCCTCCGCGCGCCGCGCCGCCGCGTCGGCCTGCCCCAGGTCCCGGTGGCAGTGCGCGAGCTCGTCCGCCAGGTACGCGTGCTCGAAGTGCCGGATCCAGACCGGGTCGTCCCCCGACTCCGGCTCCGCCCGCTCCAGCGCCGTGACCGCCCGCCCGGACAGCACCGCCGTCGACCGGGCGTCGCCCAGCAGCGCGTGCCCGCGCGCCTCGGCGGCGTAGAACATCGCCTCCACCCTCGGGGTGACCTGCCCGCGCGTGCCCTCCTGCGCGGCCCGGGCCAGCTGGGCGATCTCCCGCGGGTTGCCCAGCTCGGCGGCGAGGTGGCTCATCGACGCGGCGAGGACGTAGCCCCCGTACGCCCGGTCGCCCGCCGCCTGGGCCAGGCGCAGGGCCTGGATGTAGTAGCGCTGCGCCAGACCCGGCTGCCCGGTGTCCACGGCCATGTACCCGGCGAGTTCGGTGAGCCGGGCCACCGCCGCGAACAGCGCCCGCCCGACCGGCTCCCGGTAGGAGCCGCCGATCAGCCCGGACACCACGGAGTTGAGGTAGTGCACGACCACGGGCCGCACGTGCCCGCTGCCGAAGCGGTGGTCGAGTTCGGTGAGGGCCTGGGTGGTCGCCCGTACCGCCTCCACGTCCGACATGCCGACGCGGGCCCCGCCGCTGCGGGCCACCTGCGGGTCGGCGCCGGTGATCAGCCAGTCGCGGCTGGGCTCGACCAGAGCCGAAGCCGCCACGCTGGACCCGGACAGGAAGTCGCGGCGGCCGACGTCGCTGCGCCACAGCTCGCAGACCTGCTCGATGGCGCCGATGACGGTCGGGGAGAACTGCAGGCCGACGCCGGAGGCGAGGTTCTTGCCGTTGGCCATGCCGATCTCGTCGATGGTGACGGTCCGGCCGAGTTTGCGGCCCAGCGCCTCGGCGATGATGCCGGGAGCCCGGCCGCGGGGCTGCTGGCCGCGCAGCCAGCGGGCCACGGAGGTCTTGTCGTAGCGCAGGTCGAGGCCGTGTTCGGCCCCGCACATGTTGACCCGCCGGGCGAGCCCGGCATTGGAGCACCCGGCTTCCTGGATGAGCGCCTGCAGCCGTTCGTTCGGCTGGCGGGCGACGAGAGGCCTGGCTGCCATGAAAACCCCCTGAAGCCGCGGGTGATCGTTGGAATGATCACTTCCCGCCTGATGTGCGGAGAATCTTCCCCTCTGCCGCTTGTCGCTACCCAACGACAGCGCCCCGTCCTCCTACGCGCCCCCGCCCGTGCACCGGTGCGCCCCGTATGCAGGATCGATGCACCGTCCACCGGCTGGTTTACGCCCGTAACCCCCCGTGACCCCGGGAGTTGTGATGGGCGTGGAAGAGACCATCGGAGTCACGGAGACCGCGCCCATCCCCCAGCAGCGTGGAGATCAGCTGCTCGACCATGCCGTGCGGTACGTGGAAGAACGGCACTGGGACGTCTTCGCCGGTACGTGGCTGGAACACGGCGACGGCCGGGAACTGTGCTCCTGCGGCGCGGCTGACTGCCCCGCACCCGGCGCCCATCCGGCGGTGAAGGACTGGGCGGCCCTGGCCTCGGGCAGCGCGGTGGGGGTCCGCCGGATCTGGGCGAAGCACCCCGCGGCGTCGATCCTGCTGCCGACCGGGCGGACGTTCGACGTGCTGGACGTCCCGGACTCCGCCGGCTTCCTGGCCCTGGCCCGGCTGGAGCGGATGCAGCGCACCCTCGGGCCGGTCACCCTGACCCCCGACCACCGCATGCTGTTCTTCGTACTGCCGGGCGCCGGGGCGAAGATGGCGGACCTGGTGCGCAAACTGGGCTGGCTGCCGCACGCCATCGACCTGGCGGCGCGCGGCGAGGGCGAGTACGTGGCCGCGCCGCCGACCCGCTACGGCGGCAAGGGGCCCGTGCAGTGGGCCCGCAAGCCCACGCCCGCGAACCGGTGGCTGCCCGACACCGAGGAGCTGATCGACGCCCTCGCGTACGCGTGCGGCAGCGAGGCCGCCGCCGCCCGCGGCCGCCGGGGGGCCTGAGGCCGGCCCGCTCCCCCGCCGCCCGCCCGCCGCCCGTCCTCAAGTTCATGACATAAGTAACTGCTCAGGCCTGTGCCCCTGCTCCTATGGTGAGAAAAGTACGACCACGGGGAACAGAACGAGAGGCAGGCGCATGCCGGACCAGGTTCATGCGGCAGGCGGCACGGGCGGAACGGACGGCGCGCGATCCGCGCCGCCCGCCGCCGTACGCGTAGAGGGACTGTGGAAGCGGTTCGGCGAGCAGATCGCCGTCGCGGGGATCGACCTGGAGCTGCCCGCGGGGCAGTTCATCGGTCTCGTCGGGCCGAACGGCGCCGGCAAGACGACCACGCTGTCGATGGTGACCGGACTGCTGCGCCCGGACGCGGGCCGGGTGGTCGTCGCCGGACACGACGTGTGGGCCGACCCCGTCGAGGTGAAGTCCCGCATCGGCGTCCTGCCCGAGGGACTGCGGCTCTTCGAGCGGCTCTCCGGGCGCGAACTCCTCGGCTACATGGGCAGGCTGCGCGGACTGCCCGGCGAGGAGACCGACAAGCGGGCGACGCAGCTGCTGGAGGTCCTGGACCTCGCGGGCTCGCAGCACAAGCTGGTCGTTGACTACTCGACGGGCATGCGCAAGAAGATCGGTCTCGCCGCCGCACTGCTCCACAACCCCGAAGTCCTCTTCCTGGACGAGCCGTTCGAGGGCGTCGACCCGGTGTCCGCGCAGACCATCCGCGGGGTGCTGGAGCGCTACACCACCTCCGGGGCCACCGTCGTGTTCTCCTCCCACGTGATGGAGCTCGTCGAATCGCTCTGCGACTGGGTGGCCGTCATGGCGGGCGGGCAGATCCGCGCCGCCGGCCCGCTGGCCGACGTACGGGGCGGCGCGCCCTCGCTTCAGAACGCCTTCCTCGAACTCGTCGGCGCCCACGACCGGGCCTCGGGCGACTCCCTCGACTGGCTCGGCGGCGCCCGATGAGCACCGCCCCCGCCGTCGCGGACGTGGCGCTGACCCCGCTGTTCGTCCGCCTCAAGCTGTCCCTGATGCGCAACGGGCTGAAGGGCTCCTCGAAGCGCAAGGCCGTCTGGATCGTCAGCCTCGTCTTCGCGCTCGTCGTCGCCGGCTTCGTCACGCTGGGCCTGGCCCTGCTGCGCGGCCACGCCCACGCGGGCACCGTCGTCGTACTGCTGGCCGCGATCCTCGCGCTCGGCTGGACGTTCATGCCGCTGTTCTTCCCGGCCGGCGACGAGACCCTGGACCCGAGCCGGCTCGTGATGCTGCCGCTGCGTCCCCGCCCCCTCGTACGGGCGCTCCTCGCGTCCTCGCTGGTCGGCATCGGGCCGCTGTTCACGCTGTGCCTGGCCGTCGGCTCGGTGGTGGCGGTGGCCCGCGGCGCGGCGGGCGCGGCGGCCGCCGTACTGGCCGTACCGCTGCTGCTCCTCGGCTGCGTGGCGCTCGCCCGCGCGGTGGCCACGGCGAACGTGCGGCTGCTGTCCAGCCGCAAGGGCCGTGACCTCGCGCTGCTCAGCGGTCTGCTGATCGCGGTCGGCGCGCAGGTCGCCAACTTCGCCAGCCAGCGCCTGTTCCAGTCGGGCGGCCTGACCCAGCTGGAGCCCGTCGAGGCGGTGGTGCGGTGGCTGCCGCCCGCCACGGCCGTCGGCATGGTCGACTCGGCGGGCAAGGGCGCCTACGGGGACGCCGCCGCGCAGCTCCTGATCACCCTCGCCGCGCTGGCCGCACTGCTGTGGTTCTGGGAGCGGACCCTGACCCGGCTGATGGTCACCCCGGACGGCTCGACCATCGCCGCGTCGAAGCCCCGCAAGGATCCGGGCGCGGGCGGCTCCTGGCCGCTGCTGCCGCAGGGCCGTACGGGCGCCGCGATGCAGCGGACCCTGCGCTACGTGGTGCGGGACCCGAAGACGAAGTCGGCCTGGGTGACGGCCCTGGCGATCGGGCTGATCGTGCCGGTCTTCAACGCCCTCCAGGGCGCCGGCTCCGTGTACCTCGCCTGCTTCGGCGCGGGGATGCTCGGCGTCCAGATGTACAACCAGTTCGGCCAGGACACCTCCGCCTTCTGGATGGTCGCCCAGACCATCGCGACCCCGCGCGACGCCTACCTGGAGCTGCGCGCCCGGGCCGGGGCGCTGGCCCTGGTGACCGTCCCGTACACCGCCGTCGTCACGGCGGTCACGGCCGGGCTGATCGGCGACTGGGGTGCGCTCCCGGCCGGTCTGGGGATGTCGCTGGCGCTCGTCGGGTCGATGCTGTGCACGGGCGCGCTGGCCTCGGCGCACTTCCCGTACTCCATTCCGACGGACGGCGCCTTCAAGAACGTCGCCCCGGGCCAGGGCGGGCTCGCCTGGATGGGCATCGGCCTCGGCATGCTCGCCTCGGCGCTGATCTGCGCGCCGGTGATCGCCCTGACGGTCTACCTGCACGTGGCCGACCACCACGACCTGACGTGGATCCTGCTCCCGCTGGGCGTCGGCTGGGGCGCCCTGGCCACCTGGGCGGGGCTGCGGCTGGCCGCTCCGGTGGTGGCGCGGAAGCTCCCGGAGATCCTGTACGCGGTCAGCAAGGGCTGAGCGTCCGAGCACGACGGGAAGGGCCGGTCCCCGGTGGGGGCCGGCCCTTCGCGCGTGCGGCGCGGGTCAGGCGGCGGTCGGCAGGGTGACGGTCGGGAGGGCCGCGGTGAGGGCGACCGGGACGCTGACCACGTCGTCGAAGCTGCGCTTGCCCTCTCCGAACTCGGTGGCGCTCATCGCCCGCTTCTTGCCGCCCAGGACCTCCCAGACGGTGTTGCCGTCCTGCGAGAGCAGCATCGTGCCGTCCGCCGGAGCCGCCTTGCCCTTGGCCGTGTTCAGCCAGGCACCCGGGACCTGCTCCAGCGGGCGCTTGTCGTAACCCAGACCGGTGAAGTCCGCATAGGTCAGGGTCACGGCCTTGCCTCCGGCCATCACGTACACCGTGGCGTCCGCGCCGGAGGCGTCCTTGACGACCGTGCCGTTGGGAACCTGCCGGGCCACGGTGGAGGACAGCCACTCGCCGGGGACGCCCATCAGGGACCGCTCGTTGTAGCCGTTGGCCGTCCACTCGGCGGCGGAGATGTGGACCGCGGAGCCGTTGACCATCAGGTAGCGCGACGGGTCCTGACCGTTCTGGTTCATCACCACGCGGCCGTTGCCCACGGTGCGCTGCGCCGCGCCGTGCAGCCAGGAGGTCGGAACGCCCAGGTCGGCCCGGATGTTGTAGCCGCCGGACGTCCAGTCGGCGGCGCCGATCTTGAGGGCGGCGCCGTCGACGACGACGTAGCGGTTGTTGCCGCCGGCCTGGTCGTGGACCACGGTGCCGGCCGGCGGGGAGCCCGGCAGGGCGTGGAACGCCGAGTCCTCGATCAGCACGATCTTTCCGAGGTCGTAGTGGTCGGGGCCGACGTCGGAGGCCGCGACGGGGATGCCCGCTCCGTCGATCATCACCTTGACGGAGGCGCCGTTCGGCGACTTGACGAGGGTGCCGGAGCCGAGCGAGGCGGGGGTCGGGTAGGTCGGGCCCGCCGGGTACGGGTCGGCGTGGTCGGCGCCGAGGTTGTACTTCGGCCCGCAGTGCGGCCAGGCCCGCTCGCCCTGCACGGCCAGGACCTTCTCGGCTATCCGGATCTGCTGTTCCTTGGTGGCGCGGTCGGCGCGGGAGGCGTACGACTGGCCGCCGAAGGCGTTCCAGGTCTGCTGCGAGAACTGGAGGCCGCCGAAGTAGGTGCCGGTCGGGTCGACGGCCTTCCAGTTGTTGGTCGACTCGCAGGAGGCGACCTTGTCCCAGGTGGCGACGGACGCGGCCGAGGCGGGGCCGCTCGTCAGGAGCGGAACGGCGAGGGCGAGCAGGGCGGTCGCGGTGACGGCGATCGCGGACTTCCTGCGGACGGTGGAGCTCATGGCTGTGGGTTCCTCGGGGTGTCCGGGCGGGTGGCAGCGGGGGCGAGCCGCCCGGCTGGGGGTGCCGGGCGGCTCGGGGGGGGTGGTGGTACTCGGGTGGCGCGCCGGGGCCTACGGGGCGGTCGGCGGGGTGACGGTCGGCAGGGCCGCGGTGAGGGCGACCGGGACGCTGACCACGTCGTCGAAGCTGCGCTTGCCCTCACCGAACTCGGTGGCGCTCATCGCCCGCTTCTTGCCGCCCAGGACCTCCCAGACGGTGTTGCCGTCCTGCGAGAGCAGCATCGTGCCGTCCGCCGGAGCCGCCTTGCCCTTGGCCGTGTTCAGCCAGGCACCCGGGACCTGCTCCAGCGGACGCTTGTCGTAACCCAGACCGGTGAAGTCCGCATAGGTCAGGGTCACGGCCTTGCCACCGGCCATCACGTACACCGTGGCGTCCGCCCCCGAACCGTCCTTGACGACCGTGCCGTTGGGAACCTGCTTGGCGACGGACGAGGCGAGCCAGGTCCCCGGAACGCCCATCAGCGTGCGCTGGTCGTACCCGTTGGCCGTCCACTCGGCGCCCCCGATCGGGACCGCGGAGCCGTTGACCATCAGGTAGCGCGACGGGTCCTGCTCGTTCTGGTTCATCACCACGATGCCGTTGCCCGGGGTCTTGGCCGTGGCCGCCTTCAGCCACTCGCCGGGAACGCCCATCAGGGAGCGCTCGTTGTACCCCTCGGACGTCCACTCGGCGGCCGAGATGTGCAGTGCCGCCCCGTCGACGACCACGTAGCGGGACGGGTCCTTGCCCGTCTGGTCCATCACGACCAGGCCGGAGGCCATGTTGCGCTGCTTGGCGGCGTTCAGCCAGGCGGACGGGACGCCCATGTCGGGACGGACGTTGTAGCCGGCGGCGGTCCAGTCCGCGGCGCCGATCTTGAGGGCGGCGCCGTCGATGATGACGTAGCGGTCGGCTCCACCGGCCTGGTCGTGGACGACGGTCCCGGAGTTCGGGGCACTGGCCAGGGAACGGAAGGCGCTGTCGTCCACCACCACGATCTTGCTCAGGTCGTACTTGCCCGGGGCGACGTCGGACGCGGCCACCGGAACGCCGGCACCGTCGATCATCACCTTGACGTCAGGCCCGTTCGGGGACTTCACGAGGGTGCCGGCCGGCAGCGACGCGGGGCTCGGGTAGGTGGGGGTGTTGCTGCCGGCGGGCGAGATGTAGCCGCTGATCTTCTGGCCCCACGGGGACTTGCCGACCTGCCAGTTGGTGGTGGTGTTCGTGCTGACGTGGCCGGGGAACCCGCCCTGGTTGCCGCCGGTGATCGTGACGTTGTTGCCGTTGATGGCGGTGACGATGGCCACGTGGTCGTCGGAGTAGCCGCCGCCGTAGTTGTAGACCACGGCGTCGCCGACGTGCGGGGTGCTGGAGAGGGTGCCGTTCTTCTCGCCGTACGTGTAGAAGCTGAGGGCCATGTCGTTCAGCGTGGACAGGCCCTTGACGCCGTTGCGGGCCCAGACCCAGCCGGCGAAGTCGGCGCACCAGGCGTGGGTCCGCTGTCCGCCGCTACAGCTGCTGTTCTGGTTCGAACCGCCGACGTAACCACCGTGGGCGCAGGCTCCGTTGCCGTTCTCGGCGCGGGCCGTCGCGGCGATGTTCTCGCCGAGCGAGGCGGCGCTGGCCGGGCTGGCGACGACCATCGTGAACGCGGTCGCCGCGAGGGCGGAGGTGGAGGCCACACGGATGGCGATGGTCTTGAAGCGGGACATGGCGAAGCTCCTGAGGGCGTGACGGGACGTCTGTGAAGTGCTGCGGGGTGCCGCAGACGGGCCTGGGTGCAGGCCGGAAGTGATCGAGCGCGCCGAGGCGAAGGGACGGCTGCCCTGCAGGAGCAGCTGTCAGGCCGGCGGACGGGGCGCGGGGCGTGCGGGGGCACGGGGCACGGGGTCGCGCGAAGGCGCTGGTGGTGCGGAAGTTCGTGGTGGTGCGGGGGTTCCCGGTGGTGCCGGGGTGTCTGTGGCGGGGTGTCGGGGCCCCGGGTGCGGCTACTCCCAGGCGGTGGTGTTCTTGCCGGTCGGAGCCGTCTCCCACGCCGTGGTGTTCTTGCCGGCCGGAGCCGTCTCCCAGGCCGTGGTGGCGGTGGTGACGCGGGTGTCGTCGGCGCCGGACTGGGCGGCCACGCCCAGCGTGAGGGTGGCGGCGGCCAGGGCGGAGACGGCGGCGATGCGGACGGCGACGGACTGGAATCGGGACATAGCGAAGCTCCTGGGGCGTGTCGGGAAGTCTGGGGCGCCGCGGGATGCCGCGGGCGGGCCCTGGTGCGGGCCGGAGGAGATCGGGCGCGTCGCGGCCGGGACGGCTGTCCTGCAGGAGCAGCGGTCGGGGGCGGCGTACGGGAGGCCCGGAGGCGGGGCGGTGGCGCGGGGTGGAGCGGTGGTGCGGTGACGCGTTGTGGTGCGGGCTGCTGCGAGGCGGTGGGGCCCCGGGGGCGGTTACTCCCAGGCGGTGGTGGCGGTGACGTGCGTCTCGCCGGCGTTGGCCTGGCCGACGAGGGCCGGGGTGAGGGCGGCGAGGGCGAGCGAGGTGACCGCGGCGGCCTTGACGATCGTGGTGCGAAGCATGGGGTGGTCCTTTTCCCGAGCTGGAACGAGTGGGTGTTCCGGTCTGGCGTCCCGCGGTGACGCTTCCTCCGGTGTTGCCCGCCGGGTGGTGTTCCCTGCTGGCACTCACTACTTTCGTCGCAGGTCAGGATGGGTGGAAGGGCTTTCAGGTGGACGGAAACGGTCCTGTCCCAATCCGGCCAGGGAGGCCGGAAGAGGCCTGGAGGAGCTGCTCGTAGTACGGCGTCACGAGGGGCACGCCGACGCGGGTCACCGTCCAGCCGCGCAGGGCCCGCACCTCCTCCAGCGCACGCCGGCAGAGGCTCTCCGTGCGGCGCTCCGCCTCGTCGAGGCCGTCCGCGAGGACGTACACCCCGACCACCGGATCCGGCAGGGCGCCGGGATGGGCCGACACGTGCTCCACCAGGTCCGCCGCACCCGGCAGGCCACGAATGAACTCGGCCGTGCTCGAAGGAAGCCGGATGTCGGGAGACGGCGCGCGGAGGGCGGCGTGGATCAGGTACATGAAGTCGACTCTTCCGGAAGCGGAAGCCCGAACAAAGCGATCAGAGTGGACACTTCGGGCCCTGGCCGGAAGCGTCCATGGGCTGGTTTCGGCCGATCACTGCGTGCGATGATCTGCGCACCTTGATCAATAAGGCACACACGGGGGGAACCGCTGTGCTAGCCACGCTTGGCCTCGATTCGACTGCCGAGGCCGTGTACCGCACCATGCTCGCTTGTCCGCGCGACGGGGTGAAGGCCCTCGCCGAACGTCTCGGCGTACCCGAGGACGACGTCCGGCGCAGCCTCGACACGCTCAGCGAACTGGCCTTGATCCGGCCTTCCTACGAGCGGGCCGGCGAACTGCGCGCGGTCCCGCCCGAGGTCGGCATGGAAATCCTGATGGCCCGCCAGCAGGCCGAACTCGCCGCGCAGCAGCTGCGCATCGAGGCCTCGCGGGCGGCCGCCGCGCAGCTCATCGCCGAGTACGCGGACCTCAGCCCGTCCGCCGAGAGCCCGGGCGTCGAGCAGCTGGTGGGGCTGGACGAGATCCGTTCCCGGATCGGCGGTCTGGCGCACGGGCTCCAGACGGAGCTGATGAGCTTCGCGCCGGGCGGCGGCCACCAGCCGCAGACGCTGGAGGCGTCGAAGCCTAACGACATGGCGTTGCTGGGGCGGGGGGTGCGGATGCGTTCGCTGTTCCAGGACAGCGTGCGCAACAGCCTGCCGACGGTGGCGTACGCGACGTGGCTGAGCGAGCTCGGGGGCGAGGTACGGACCGCGCCCGATCTGCCCACCCGGTTGATGATCTTCGACCGGACGACGGCGGTCATCCCGGTCAGCAGCGAGGACAGCGCGGCGGGTGCGGTGATCCTCACCGGGCAGGGCACGCTGACGGCGCTGTGCGCGCTCTTCGAGAACGTCTGGTCGGGCGCGCAGCCCCTGGGCACCCCGCAGGGACGCGACGAGGGCACGCTCAGTGCCCAGGAGAGCACCGTGATCCGGCTGCTGGCGCAGGGCCTGACCGACGAGGCCATCGCCAAGCGACTGGCGGTCTCCCCGCGGACGGCGCGCCGCCTCGCGAACGGCCTGATGGAGCGTCTGGGTGCCGCCAGCCGCTTCGAGTTCGGCGTCCGGGCGGTCCAGCGCGGCTGGCTCCCGAACACCCCGTAGCGGACCGCGGGCGGGCATGGCGGCGCTCCTGCTTCCTGGCGGTACGGGACGTCGGCGGGGGCGCTCCGGCCGCCACCGTGCGCTCTGTCAGGGCGGGCGGGCACCGGCCGGAGTACCCGCAGTCAACACGAGCGCGCTCGCGTACCGCTGGAGCGCGCTCGCGCCTGCGTACGCCCGGGTGTCAGGGGGCGTCGGCGGTGACTCCCTCCAGGAACGGTTCCACGGCCGCGCGCCAGGCGTCCGGCTGGTCGTAGTGGAGGTAGTGGCCGGCGTCCGGGATCTCGGCGTACTGGCCCGCCGGGAGGACCCGGACCATCTCCTGGGCCTCCGCCCGGCCCAGTTCGCCGTCCAGGCCGCGCACGACCAGGGTGGGGCAGCGGACCTGGGCGAGCTCCTCCCAGTGGGCGTCGTGCACCCAGGTCTCCCGGGCCGTCAGCATCTGGCGGCGGGAGAAGAGCGGGCGCCAGCCGTCCGGCGCCTGGTGCATGACCTCGGCGAAGAAGGCGCCGCGGCCGGGGTCGGGGCGTTCCACGCGGGGGTCGTCCTCGCCGAACCAGCGGCGGGCGGCGTCCTGGGTGGGGAAGGGCAGCGGCCAGTGGCGGAACCATTCCTCCCACTCCTGCTGGGAGGCCTCGCCGAGGGCCGAGGCCCGCATGTCGCAGATGACGAGGGCCCGGACGAGTTCGGGGCGGCGCGCGGCGAGCTGCCAGGCGGTGAGGGCGCCCATGGAATGGCCGACGAGGATCACGGGGGCGAGGCCGAGCTGGTCGACGGCGGCTTCCGCGTCGGCGACGAAGGCCTCGCGGCCCAGGGGGGTCGAGAAGCCCGGCCCGGGCGAGGGGCGGGCGCTCTGGCCGTGGCCTCGCTGGTCCAGGGCCACGACGCGGTGGCGCTCGCCGAGCCAGCGGGCGGTTCCGGCCCAGTGCAGGGCGCGGCCCATCAGGCCGTGGAGTAACAGGACGGCCGGACGCAGAGGCTCCGCGGGCGGTTCGCGGAATTCCCAGGCGGCCAGGCGGACCCCGTCGGCCCCCGTCACATCGATGCGCTGTACCACCGCAGATGCACCCCCTTCGCTCCCGGCCAGACTATCGAACCCGCATTCGAAAACGGGCGTCTCGCCGACAACACCGCTCTTTCGAGTGACCTTGCTCAAGGATTGGCCGCCGCTGCCGATGGAGATCCTTTCAGCAGGGAGGCGGGCCGCTCGGGGAAGACGGTCCGAAGGGGATGACCTTGAGAGCTCGGGGCTCCAGGTCAGCAAGGGGAGGACCGGTCCCGGCGCCGCGAGGCGCCGGGACCACCCACTTCCGCTTGCTCCGCGGAATCCGTCAGCGCTTCGCCACGAACACGTGCGAGGCGGTCTCCTCGTCCAGCTCGGCGGCCTCGCCGCCACTGCCGACGAGCACCCCGCCCGGGGATTCCGTCACGCTCACCACGGAGCCGGGCTGTACGCCCGCCCGCCGCAGCGTGTACATCAGCTGGGCGTCGGTCTGGATCGGCTCGCCGATCCGGCGGACGACCACCGTCTTGCCCTCGCTGCCCGGGTCCAGCTCGGACAGGCTGACCATGCCGTCCTCCAGGAACGGATCGGCCTCCGCCTTCTCGCCCAGTTCCTCCAGGCCCGGGATCGGGTTCCCGTAGGGGGACTCGGTCGGGTGGCGCAGCAGCTCCAGTACGCGCCGCTCCACCGCCTCGCTCATGACGTGCTCCCAGCGGCAGGCCTCTGCGTGCACCTGCTCCCACTCCAGGCCGATGACGTCGACGAGGAGACACTCCGCGAGCCGGTGCTTGCGCATCACGCGGGTGGCGAGCTTGCGGCCCTCGTCGGTCAGCTCCAGGTGACGGTCGCTGGCCACCGCCACCAGACCGTCGCGCTCCATGCGCGCCACGGTCTGGCTGACCGTCGGACCGCTCTGGTCGAGCCTCTCGGCGATCCGGGCGCGCATGGGGACCACGCCTTCCTCTTCCAGCTCGAGGATGGTGCGGAGATACATCTCCGTGGTATCGATCAGTCCGGACATTCGTGCCCCTCGGATTGCGTGCGCTGGCCCTGCCCCCAATTCTGACGCATCGCGCCGACAACCGTCCCGCGCCGAGCGTCAAGGCATGTACGGGACATCTCAGGAGTCCTCTGGCGGGGCTTTGGTCCCGGGGATTGACGCTCGTATTGACACGCGCTTGGTCCAGACCGCACGGTGAGCGGCGGACACCGACGTACCCATCGCACCCCCACTTCGGAAGGGCCTTCGGCGTATGAGCGAGAGCAAGCTGGCCGGGCAGTTCTTCGACGCCGCCATCGGTCTGCTGGAGCGGGTGCGGGACGAGGAGGCCACGCGCATCAACGAGGCCGGGACCGTCATCGCCGAGGCCGTCGCCTCGGGGAACCGGCTCTTCGCCTTCGGCGCCGGACACTCCTCGCTGCCCGCCCAGGACGTGGTCTACCGGGCCGGCGGACTCGCCCTGATGAACTTCCTCGCCGTGCCCGGCACCGCCGGGGTCGACGTCATGCCCGCCACCCTGGGCAGCGCCCTGGAGCGGGTCGACGGCCTCGCCGGAGCGGTCCTCGACAGCAGCCCGGCCTCAGCCGGAGACGTCCTGGTGATCATCTCGCTGTCCGGGCGCAACGCGCTGCCGGTCGAGATGGCCATGAACGCCCGGGCGATCGGCCTCAAGGTCATCGGCGTGACCTCGATGGCGTACGCGACCGGCACCCGGTCGCGGCACGTGTCGGGCACCTACCTCAAGGACCACTGCGACATCGTGCTCGACAGCAAGATCGCGGTGGGCGACGCCGAGCTGAGCCTCGACGGCATCGACGCCCCCTTCGCCCCGGCCTCCACGGTCGTGACCAGCGCGATCATGCAGGCCGTGATGGCGGCGGCGGCCGGCGAACTCGTCGCGCGCGGCGTGGAGCCCCCGCTGCTGCGCTCGGGCAACGTGGACGGCGGCCACGAGTGGAACGGCCGCGTGATGCAGGAGTACGGCGACCGGATCTTCTTCCGCCACTGACGCCGCCGCTCGCCACCGGGCCCGCCCGTTCCGCTCGCCGGGGCGGATGCGCCTTCCTAGCATGGGGAAGTGGGCTCGGGGTCTCGGGGTTACGGCGAGCAGAGGTGACCGGGCATGACCTCCACGCATCCGGCGTTCCGGCGGCGGGCCCTGCCCGCCTGCGCCGCCGCGCTCCTGCTCGTCCTGGCCGGTGCCGGAACGGCCCCTGCCGCCGCGCCCGCCGTGCCCGGCGCCGCCGTGCCCGGTACCGTCGTGGCGGCGGCCGCGCCCGGCCGCGCGGACCTGGACCCCGGGACCGTGGCCCGGCTCGACGCGGCGATCACCGCCGTGATGGAGAAGGCCGGCATCCCGGGCGTGAACGTCGGCGTGTGGATCCCGGGGCGCGGCGACTACGTCAGGTCCTTCGGCGTCGCGGACCGGCGCGACCGGACCCCGCTGAAGACGGACATGTACTCCCGGATCGGCAGCGTGACGAAGACCTTCACCGTCACCGGCGTCCTCCAGCTCGTGGACCGGGGCCTCGTCGGCCTGGACGACCCGATCGCGAAGTACGTCGACGGCGTCCCCGGCGGCGGGGGCATCACCGTGCGCCAGCTCGCGGCCATGCGCAGCGGGCTGTACGACTACACCTCCGACCCGAAGTTCCTCGACTCGCTGCGCGCCGACCCGCGGCGCTCCTACACCCCGCGCCAGTTGCTCGCGTACGCCTTCGCGCACCCGCCGGTGTTCGCGCCGGGCGCCGAATGGCAGTACAGCAACACCAACACGGTGCTGCTGGGGCTGCTGGTGGAGAAGGTGTCGGGGCAGCCGCTGGCCGGGTACCTGCGGGAGCACGTGTTCGCGCCACTGGGGCTGGACTCCACCTCGCTGCCCGCCGGCAGCGCCTTCCCCGAGCCGCACGCGAGCGGCTACACCTCGTTCAGCCCGTCCGGCGCCGTCGTCGAGGCCACCGACTGGAACCCGTCCTGGGCGTGGGCCGCCGGAGCGGTCGTCTCGGACCTGGAGGACCTGCGCGCCTGGGTCCCGGCGCTGGTCGGCGGTCGGCTGCTGGAGCCGGCCACGCAGGCCGAGCGGCTGGAGCTGGGGCCCGTGGGGTACCCCGGCGTCTCGTACGGACTGGGGATCGCCGGGGTCAACGGCTGGCTCGGCCACAACGGCGAACTGCCCGGCTACGAGACCGTCGCCGCCGGGCTGCCCGGGAAGGACGGGAAGGACGGGGCCGTGCTGGTGGTGCTGATCAACTCCGACGTGGACCGCGGCGGCTCGCTCAGCACCCAGATCGGCCGGGCGGTGACCCAGATCGTCACCCCGGACCACGTGTGGACGCTGCCCTCCCCCACCCAGGTCGGCGAGAACCGGCACTGAGCCCGGCGTCCCGGCGGCTCATCCCGCGCCCGCCAGGTCCAGGTCGGCGGCGACGCGGGCCGCGACCTCCTCCGCGTACACGGCGTCCGCGCGCTCGAACGCCGGACGGGAGGGGCCGCGCAGGAACGTCAGCGCGCCCAGGGTCCGGCCCCGGCTGCGCAGTACCGTGCACAGCGCGTGCGCGGCTCCCGGCGGCCACTGGCGGGCCCGGGCCCAGTCCTCGTCCGGCCCGCCGCCCTGCCCGCCGCCCTGTCCGCCGCCCGGGGCGCTGGCCCGTACCGGGCCGATCCGGTCGAGGGCCTGGAGCGCCGGGTGGGCGCTCTCGTAGCGGACCGGGATGGCGCCCGGCCCCGGCAGCAGCAGGGCGAGGCCGGAGGGGGACACGGCCGAGCGGACGAGCCGCCTGCCCCGGTCCGGCCCGTCCGGGCCCTCCAGTACGTCCACCAGCGCGTGGTCCGCGAAGCCGGCCAGCGCGAAGTCCAGCCGGACCGCCGCGGCCTCGGCCGGGTCGGCGCATTCGGCGGCGGCCCGCCCCGCCCGGTGCAGCTGGTTGGCCCGGAACCGCAGCTGCCCGGTGTCCAGCTCGGCCTGCCGGGCCTCGGTGACGTCCTGGAACAGCCAGCCGACGCCGAGCGGTACGGGCTCCTCCGCGAGCGGCGAGGCCAGCCGCAGGAACCCGCTGCGCCAGCACCGTCGCCGCACGCCCTCGGGGGTGCGCACCGACACCCACAGTTCCAGCGGCGACGGCGGCGCCCCCTCGGCCAGGACGTGCTGGAGCGCGCCCTCCAGTTCCTCGACGCCCTGGACCAGCAGGTCCCCGAGGGGCCGGCCGAGCAGCGCGCTCCGGCCCGCCCCGAAGGCGCGGGCGGCGTGCGTGTTGACCACCGCGGGGCGCAGGTCGACGTCGACGAGGACGACGCCCCAGGAGGCGTCGTCCATCAGGGCCTCGCTGAGCGCGATGGAGCGTTCGAGGTCGATCTGGGCGTGGACCTCGCTGAAGGCGCAGTAGACGCCGGCGGGTTTCCCGTCGGCGCCCGGCACCCCGGCGGACTGGGTCCGTACGAGGATCCGTCCGCCGTCCTTGGTCAGCAGGGCGAACTCGTGGACGTGCCGGCCGGGCTGGTCCTGGGCGGACATGAGTCTGTCCTGGACGTCGTCCGCGTCGGCGGCACGCACGGCCCAGCCCGCGAAGCCCTTGCGGCCCACGGCCTCGACGGCCGACCAGCCCAGGATCCGCTCGGCCTCGCGGTTCCAGTGGGTGATCACGCCGTCGGAGTCGAACGCGCACAAGGCGGCGTCCATCCCGTCCAGCAACGCTGCGAGCAGATCGTCGGCGGTCTCACCACGACCGGAAGCACTCACCTGGCACCCCCTGCAGGTGTTCGCGTGTGCGGCACGTCAGATCATTGAACTGGAACGTGACGCAGGCCACACCCACTTCCCGGAATCGTCCCGGAATGTCCTCGCCGCGGGCCGCCGGGCCGTCCCGGGTCTCGCCGGGCGGTTCAGTCCCCGAGGGCGAGGAGCGCCATCCCGGCGACGAACAGCAGGCAGAGGGCGCCCCGGCCCCAGGCCTGGGCCGCCCCGCGGCGCTCGCGGGCGGTCTGCCGCCCGATCGCGCGCCGCGCTTCGGGATCGGGTGCCCAGTCCGGGCCGCGGAGCTCCCTCCAGACGGTCCGGATCAGGGCGACCTCGCGCGCGACGTCGACGTGGCCGTCGTCCACGCACACGAGCCGGAGCCGGCGCCCGGCGCGGTCGTGGGCGTACGCGAGGGCCGGGGGCCGGCCCTTCGCCGCGGCCGCACCCGGCCGGGGTGCGGCCCGGATCTCCTGGACGTCCGCCCAGGCCAGCCGGCGGCTTCCGGTGAGGCGGCGGACCCGGATGCCGTCGCGGTCGAGGAGGGTCGAGCAGCGCCGGGAAGCCCACACCAGCCAGCCGAACAGGGCGAGGACCGGGGCCGCGATCAGCGGTTTCACGCCGGGGGCCACGTGTTCCATGGTCAGTACGGACAGCAGCACGCCGGGAGCGCCGATGCCGACGGCGGTGTACGCGCCGGTCATCCGCTCGGCCCGGACCCGGTAGTCGCGCGGCAGCAGCCCTGCGCCCATGACGCCCCTCCCCTGACGCGCCCCTCCCCCGATCCGGGAATGTCAGTGTAGGAAGCAACTCCCCTACGCGATAGGCACGTTGCAGGCAGCGAAAGACGGTCCGGTAAATAAGTTGAGGCCCCCGGAAAGCAGGCCTAGGCTCTGCATTACACGAGAAGGGAGGTGGTTCCCGAAATGTACGGAAACCGGACGCGTGAGGTGGCTGCGGGCTAACGGCCCGTCGTCGCACGCACCCAGTGCGGTGCCCGGCGGACCGCCAGGCGCCAATCCCAAGCAGTCACCCGACCCGCGGGCTCGCCGGTACGTCCGGCCGGCTCCTCTCACTGCAGGAGAGGAACCAGAGCCCGCGGGTCGCCTGCGTTCCCGCCCCCGCCCGAGGACCCGGGGCCCGGCGGGCTCAGGGGCAGAGCCGCTCGACCCGCCACCGGTCGCCGTCCAGGACGTAGCGCAGCCGGTCGTGCAGGCGGTTCTCGTGCCCCTGCCAGAACTCCACCGCGTCGGGCACCACGCGCAGCCCGCCCCATTCCGGCGGCACCGGAACCTGCTCGCCCTCCGGGTAGCGCTCCGCGAGCTCCGCGTAACGGCGGTCCAGCTCCTCGCGGGAGCCGATCACCCGGGACTGCTCGCTGGCCCAGGCCCCCAGCTGGGAGCCGTGCGGCCGGGAGCGGAAGTAGGCGGCGGTCTCGTCGCGGCCGATGCGGGCGCAGGTGCCGGTGACGACGACCTGGCGGGCGATGGGGTGCCAGGGGAACAGCAGCGACACGTACGGGTTCGCGGCGAGCTCGACGCCCTTGCGGGAGCCGTAGTTCGTGAAGAAGACGAAGCCCCGCTCGTCGAACCGCTTCAGCAGCACCGTGCGGGTGCTGGGCCGCCCGTCGGCGGTCGCGGTGGCCACGACCATCGCGTTGGGTTCGAAGACGTGCGCGTCGGCGGCCTGCTGGAACCAGCGGGCGAACTGCTCCATCGGCCCGTCCGCGAGGCTCTCCTCCCGGACGATCTCGGAACGGTACTGCTTGCGCATGACGGCGGGGTCAAGGTCCTGATCGCTCACGCGGCCATCCTGCCGCAGGACGCCGGCCGGCGGTGTGCCGTATGTCACGCTTCCGCAGGCCATCCGGAACGGACAAAATCTTGGGGCCGGTCCGACGGTCCCCGTACGGGTGACCATCGGCCGTGCCGGGCATCAACGGGGATGACCGCGCCGGACCGCGAATCACGCCGGGAGCCGCGCGTGTTCGCACTATCTGAGGAGCCGCCTGATGTCCGATTTCGTACCCGGACTCGAAGGGGTCGTCGCGTTCGAGACCGAGATCGCCGAACCCGACAAGGAGGGCGGGTCGCTCCGCTACCGGGGGGTGGACATCGAAGACCTGGTCGGACACGTCTCCTTCGGGAACGTCTGGGGCCTGCTGGTCGACGGAGCGTTCAACCCGGGCCTGCCGGCCGCCGAGCCCTTCCCGATCCCCGTCCACTCGGGCGACATCCGCGTCGACGTGCAGTCCGCGCTCGCCATGCTCGCCCCCGTCTGGGGCCTGAAACCCCTCCTGGACATCGACGAGCGGACCGCGCGCGACGACCTGGCGCGGGCCGCGGTCATGGCGCTGTCCTACGTCGCCCAGTCCGCCCGCGGCCAGGGCCTGCCGATGGTGCCGCAGCGCGAGATCGACAAGGCGGAATCCGTCGTCGAGCGCTTCATGATCCGCTGGCGCGGCGAGCCCGACCCCAAGCACGTCAAGGCCGTCGACGCCTACTGGACGTCCGCCGCCGAGCACGGCATGAACGCCTCCACCTTCACGGCCCGCGTGATCGCCTCCACCGGCGCCGACGTCGCGGCGGCGCTGTCGGGCGCGGTCGGTGCGATGTCCGGGCCGCTGCACGGCGGGGCCCCGTCCCGCGTCCTCGGCATGATCGAGGAGATCGAGCGGACCGGCGACGCCGTGGCGTACGTGAAGAAGGCCCTGGACAAGGGCGAGCGGCTGATGGGCTTCGGGCACCGCGTGTACCGGGCCGAGGACCCCCGTGCGCGCGTGCTGCGCCGCACCGCCAAGGAACTGGACGCCCCGCGCTACGAGGTGGCCGCCGCGCTGGAGAAGGCCGCGCTGGAGGAGCTGCACGCGCGCCGCCCCGACCGGGTCCTCGCCACGAACGTCGAGTTCTGGGCCGCGATCATGCTGGACTTCGCGGAGGTCCCGGCGCACATGTTCACCTCGATGTTCAGCTGCGCCCGTACCGCCGGCTGGTCGGCGCACATCCTGGAGCAGAAGCGGACGGGCCGTCTGGTGCGGCCGTCGGCCCGCTACACCGGCCCGGGCCGCCGCGACCCGCGCGACATCGCGGGCTACGCCGACATCGCCGAGACGGCCTGACCGGGGGCACCGCAGGGTGGTGGGGGCGCCGCGTCCCGGGTGGGGCGCGGCGCCCTTTCGCGTGTGCGGGGGGCCCTTTCGCGGGGCCTTTTCGCGGGGGCCTTTCGCGCGTGCGCGCCTTCGTGGTGCGGCGGATCAGGTCAGCGTGGCTTCGACGATCCGGGACCACTGGGCGACGACCCGCGCGCGGCGGGCCGTGTCGTCGGTGAGGACGTTGGCCAGGCCCAGGCCCCGGGCCATGTCCAGGAGGCCCTGCACGGTCTCCCGTACGCCCGGGACGGACTCGTCGGCGCCGAGCAGTTCGACGGCGATGCGGTGCGTCTCGCGGCCGACGCGGGCTTCGAGGTCGGTCACCTGCGGGCGCAGCTGCTCCTCGTTGGAGGCGGCGACCCACAGCTGGAGGGCGGCCCGGAAGAGCGTGCCCGTGTACAGGTCGACGATGGCCTCGACCACCGCCGGGCGGGGGGCGGGGGCGGTGTGGAACAGCTCGCGCAGGGCGGTGGAGCGTTCCTCGGCGACGTGGGCGACGGCCGCCGTGAAGAGGGCTTCGCGGGTCGGGAAGTGGTGCTGGGCGGCGCCGCGCGAGACCCCGGCGCGTTCGGCGACGACCGCGACGGTGGAGCCGGCCCAGCCGTGTTCGGCGAGGCAGGAGACGGCCGCCTCCAGGAGGTGGCGGCGGGTGACCCGGCTGCGGGCCTGCTTGGGGCCGGTCACCGTGCCCATGACGGGTCCCGGCGTTCGAAGCGGGCGGTGATGCCCTCGCGGGCCTCGGCGGAGGCGAAGACGGCCGCGGACAGCTCCGTCAGGCGGGCGCCGTCCCGGTCGAGGGCCTCCCGCACCCCGGCGGTGACGAGGGCCTTGGTGGTGGCGAGGGCCTGGGGGGCGGCCTTGCGCAGGCCTTCGAGTACGGGGGCCAAGGCGGTGTCCACGTCATCCTCGGCGTGCAGGGTGAGGAGGCCGATGCGGGTGGCCTCGGCGGGGCCGAAGGACTCCGCGGTCAGGAAGTACCGGGCGGCCGCGCGCGGGTCGAGGCGGGGCAGCAGGCTCGCGGAGATCACGGCGGGGGCGAGACCGAGGTGGGTCTCGGTGAAGGCGTACGAGGACTGCGGCCCGGCGGCGGCGATGTCGCAGGCGCCGAGCAGGCCGAGGCCGCCGGCGCGGACGTGCCCGGTGACGCGGGCGACGACCGGCTTCGGGAGTCCGGCGGTCTCGCGCAGCAGGGCGAGGAAGTCGGCGGGGTCGCAGGGCGACTTCAGGTCGGCGCCCGCGCAGAAGGTGTTGCCGGTGTGGGTGAGCACCACGGCCCGCGTACCGGGGTCGGCGGCGGCGTCGGCGAGGGCGGTGCGGAGCTCCGTGACGAGCTGGGCGGAGAGCGCGTTGCGGTTGGCCGGGGAGTCCAGGGTGAGGGTGGTGAGGCCGTCGGCCCGGGCGGCTCGTACGGGTGGGGGCATTTCTCCTCCGGAGGGGGCGGGTACGGATGCCCTGGCCGGGCGGGGTCGGGGACGTACGGGCGGGGACGGGTGGGGTGCCGTCCGGGACGGGCGTGAGGCACGGCGGTGATCCGCCTCTGAGTGTGCAAGCGGCAACGGGCGCCGACCCATCCCGTTTTACATCCTGGACGGCACCCACCCCGTCCCCGCCCCCGGTCCGCGGGCGCGCGATGTGATCAGTACGACTTGGGCAGGCCCAGGGTCTGGTGGGAGACGAAGTTGAGGATCATCTCGCGGCTGACCGGGGCGATGCGGGAGACGCGGGCCGCGGTGATCAGGGAGGCCAGGCCGTATTCGCGGGTCAGGCCGTTGCCGCCCAGGGTGTGGACGGCCTGGTCCACGGCCTTGACGCAGGCTTCGGCCGCGGCGTACTTGGCCATGTTGGCGGCCTCGCCCGCGGCCATGTCGTCGCCGGTGTCGTAGAGGTGGGCGGCCTTCTGCATCATGAGGCGGGCCAGTTCCAGGTCGATGTGGGCGGCCGCGAGGGGGTGGGCGATGGCCTGGTGGCCACCGATGGGTTCCTTCCACACCTGGCGGGTCTTCGCGTAGTCGACGGCCTTGGCGAGGGCGTGGCGGCCCATGCCGATGGCGAAGGCGGCCGTCATGATCCGTTCGGGGTTGAGGCCCGCGAAGAGCTGGAGCAGGCCCGCGTCCTCGTCCCCGACGAGGGAGGAGGAGGGGAGGCGTACCTCGTCCAGGGTCAGCTCGAACTGTTTCTCCGCTGCCTGGAGTTCCATGTCGATGACGGTACGGCCGAAGCCGGGGGTGTCGCGGGGGACGATGAACAGGCACGGCTTGAGGCGCCCGCTGCGGGCGTCTTCGGTACGGCCGACGATGAGGGTGGCGTCCGCGATGTCCACGCCGGAGATGAAGACCTTGCGGCCGGTGAGGATCCAGTCGTCGCCGTCGCGGCGGGCGGTGGTGGTGATGCGGTGGGAGTTGGATCCGGCGTCGGGCTCGGTGATGCCGAAGGCCATGGTCCGGGTGCCGTCCGCGAGGCCGGGGAGCCAGGAGCGCTTCTGGTCCTCGGTGCCGTAGCGGGCGATGACCGTGCCGCAGATGGCCGGTGAGACCACCATCATCAGGAGCGGGCAGCCCGCGGCCCCGAGTTCTTCGAGGACGATGGAGAGTTCGGCTATGCCGCCGCCTCCGCCGCCGTACTCCTCGGGGAGGTTGACCCCGAGGTAGCCGAGCTCCGCGGCGTCGGCCCACAGTTCGTCGGGGTGGCCGCCCTCGCGGGCGACGCGGGCGAGGTAGTCGCGGCCGTACTTGTGGCCGAGGGCGGCGACCGAGGCGCGCAGGGCCTTGTGCTCGTCGGATTCGATGGTGGGGCTCATGACTGCGGTTCCTCCTGGACTACGGCGAGCAGGGCGCCGAACTCGACCTGTCGGCCGGTCTCGGCGTGGAGCGCGGTGAGCGTGCCGGAGGCGGGGGCGAGGATGCGGTGCTCCATCTTCATGGCCTCCAGCCAGAGCAGGGGCTGCCCGGCGGTGACGGCGGAGCCGGGGGCGAGGCCCTCGGCGACGCGGACGACGGTGCCGGGCATGGGGGCGAGCAGGGAGCCCGGTTCGGTGCGGTCCTCGGGGGCGGGGAACCGGGGGACGGGCGCGAGGGTGTGCGCGCCGAGCGGGGAGTCGACGTGGACCTCTCCGGTGTTCGAATTTTGTTTCACGTGGAACTCGCGGCGGACCCCGCCGATTTCGAGCGTGACGCGGGAGGGTGTGGCGGCGAGGAGCCGGACGGCGGGATGGTCCACGAGGACGCCGCCGTGGTCGTAGCGGGCCGTGTACTCGGTGCCGGCCACCGTGTAGCGGCGGGTCTGGGGCTGGGAGCGGACGTTGCGCCAGCCGCCGATGCGGCGGGCGAGGCGGGCGCCGGGGGCGGGGGCGGCCTCGGCGAGGGCCGCGGCGAGGACCGCCGGGGTGGGGTCCGGGGCGTCGGCGGTGAGGGCGGTGAGGTGCCGGGCGTAGAAGCCGGTGTCGGGCCGTCCGGCGGTGAACTCCGGGTGCCGCAGGGAGCGTACGAGGAGGTCCCGGTTGGTGGTCAGGCCGTGGACGCGGGCGCCGGCCAGGGCGTGGGCGAGGATGCGGACGGCCTCGGCGCGGGTCGGGGCGTGGGCGATGACCTTGGCCAGCATCGGGTCGTAGTGCACGCCGACCGTGTCCCCGTCGGCGAAGCCGGTGTCGACGCGGAGTCCGCCGGGGACGTCGAGGGTGTGCAGGACGCCGGTCTGGGGCCGCCATTCCTGGGCCGGGTCCTCGGCGTAGAGCCGGGCCTCTACGGCGTGGCCGGTGGCCGGGGGCGGGGCCGGGGGCAGGGCGGCGCCCTCGGCGACGCGCAGCTGGAGGGCGACGAGGTCGAGGCCGAAGACGGCTTCGGTGACGGGGTGTTCCACCTGGAGGCGGGTGTTCATCTCCAGGAAGTACGGGCGGCCGTCGGCGGTGACGAGGAATTCGACGGTGCCCGCACCCCGGTAGGAGACGGCGCGGGCCGCGGCGACGGCGGCCTCGTGGAGGGTGGTCCGCAGGGATGCGGGCAGGCCGGGGGCGGGGGCTTCCTCGATGACCTTCTGGTGGCGGCGCTGGAGGGAGCAGTCGCGGGTGCCGAGCGCCCAGACGGTGCCGTGGGCGTCGGCGAGGACCTGTACCTCGACGTGGCGGCCGCGTTCCACATAGGGCTCGGCGAAGACCTCGCCGTCGCCGAAGGCGGAGAGGGCCTCGGCGGAGGCGGCGTCGAGGGACTCCTTGAGGGTGTCGAGGTCGCGCACGACGCGCATGCCGCGGCCTCCGCCGCCCGCCGCGGCCTTCAGGAGCAGGGGCAGGTCGGCGGGGGTGGCGGTGGCCGGGTCGACGGGTTCGAGGAGGGGGACCCCGGCGGCGCGCATGAGGTCCTTGGCCCGGGTCTTGGAGGCCATGGCCTCGATCGCCTCGGGGGGCGGCCCGATCCAGGTGAGGCCGGCCGCGCCGACCCGGCGGGCGAAGTCGGCGTTCTCGGAGAGGAAGCCGTAGCCGGGGTGGACGGCATCGGCGCCGGCCGCGCGGGCGGCTTCGATCAGCAGGTCGGCGCGGAGGTAGGTGTCGGCGGGGGCCGCGCCGGGCAGCCGGACCGCCGCGTCGGCGGAGCGGACGTGCAGGGCGTCTGCGTCGGGGTCGGAGTGGACGGCGACGGTGGAAAGGCCGAGGGCGCGGGCCGTGCGGAAGATCCGGACGGCGATCTCGCCCCGGTTGGCGACGAGGAGGGAGGTGATGGTCATCTGCGGGCTCACATCCGGAAGACGCCGAAGCCGCCACGGGCGCCCTCGACGGGGGCGTTGTGGACGGCCGACAGGCACAGGCCGAGGACGGTGCGGGTGTCGCGGGGGTCGATGACCCCGTCGTCGTACAGCCGCCCGGACAGGAACGTCGGCAGGGACTCGGACTCGATCTGCGCCTCCACGAAGGCGCGCATCCCGGCGTCCTGTTCCTCGTCGTACGGGAGGCCCTTCGCGGCGGCGGACTGCCGGGACACGATGGACAGGACGCCCGCGAGCTGCTGGGGGCCCATGACGGCGGACTTGGCGCTGGGCCAGGCGAAGAGGAAGCGGGGCTCGTAGGCCCGTCCGCACATGCCGTAGTGGCCGGCGCCGTAGCTCGCGCCGATGAGGACGGACAGGTGCGGGACGCGGGAGTTGGAGACGGCGTTGATCATCATCGAGCCGTGTTTGACGATGCCGCCCTGCTCGTACTCCTTGCCGACCATGTAGCCGGTGGTGTTGTGGAGGAAGAGGAGCGGGATGTCGCGCTGGTTGGCGAGCTGGATGAACTGGGCCGCCTTCTGCGACTCCGCGCTGAACAGCACTCCTTGGGCGTTGGCGAGGATGCCGACCGGGTAGCCGTGGAGGGTGGCCCAGCCGGTGACCAGGCTGGGGCCGTAGAGGGGCTTGAACTCGTCGAAGTCGGAGGCGTCGACGATGCGGGCGATGACCTCGCGCGGGTCGAAGGGGGTCTTCAGGTCCGGCGGGACGATCCCGAGGAGTTCCTCCGGGTCGTGGAGGGGCTCGGCGGCGGCCGGCGGGTCCTGGTACGGCTTGCGGTGGTTGAGGCGGGCCACGATGCGGCGGGCCTGGCGGATCGCGTCGTACTCGTCGAGGGCGTAGTGGTCGGCGAGGCCGGAGGTGCGGGCGTGCATGTCGGCGCCGCCGAGGGACTCGTCGTCGCTCTCCTCGCCGGTGGCCATCTTGACCAGGGGCGGACCGCCGAGGAACACCTTCGAACGGTCCTTGATCATGATGGTGTGGTCGGACATTCCGGGGATGTACGCGCCGCCCGCGGTGGAGTTGCCGAAGACGACGGCGACGGTCGGGATGCCGTCGGCGGAGAGCCGGGTGAGATCGCGGAAGACGGCGCCGCCCGGGATGAAGATCTCCTTCTGGGAGGGCAGGTCCGCGCCGCCGGACTCGACGAGGCTGACGCAGGGCAGCCGGTTCTGGCGGGCGATCTCGTTGGCGCGCAGGGCCTTCTTCAGGGTCCAGGGGTTGCTGGCGCCGCCGCGGACGGTGGGGTCGTTGGCGGTGATCAGGCATTCGACGCCCTCGACGGTGCCGATGCCGGTGACCATGGAGGCTCCGACCGGGTAGTCGCTGCCCCAGGCGGCAAGCGGGGACAGCTCCAGGAAGGGGGTGTCCGGGTCGAGGAGCAGCTCGACGCGTTCGCGGGCCAGGAGTTTGCCCCGGTCGCGGTGGCGGGCCGTGTACTTGTCCCCGCCGCCGGCGAGGGCCTTGGCGTGTTCGGCGGTCAGGGCGTCGAGGCGTTCCAGCGCGGCGGTACGGGCTGCCGCGTGCTCGGGGGTGCGGGGGTCGACGGTGGTGCCGAGGCGGGTCATGGGCGGGTCCCCTCCGGGGTGGGCAGGAGGTGGGTCGGGATGTCGAGGCGGCGGGCCCGCAGCCATTCGCCGAGGGCCTTGGCCTGGGGGTCGAAGCGGTGGCCGGAGGCGACGCCGGCTCCGAGGATGCCGGGGACGGTGAAGTTCAGGGCCCGCAGGTGGGGTAGCTCGTGGCGGGTGACCGGGTGGGGTGCGGTCTCCGGGAGGAGGGCCTGGAGGGTGGCGGTGGTGAGGGTGGCGCGCAGCCACTGCCAGGCCTCGTCGGTCTCGACCCAGACGCCGATGTTGGCGTCGCCGCCCTTGTCGCCGCTGCGGGCCCCGGCCAGGAGGCCGAGGGGGGCGCGGGTGGTGGCGCCGCCGTCCGGTGCCCCGGGGGCCGGGGGCGCGGGTTCCGGGCTCCCGGGTTCGGGTTCGGGTTCCGGGGGCCGCGGGTCCGGGGTGTCCCGTACGGCGACGGGCGGGATGGGGAGGCGGGTGGCGTCCGGGAGGACGGCGGTGTGCGGGACCCAGGCGGCCGGGGTCGTCGAGGAGGCGAACACCCCGTACGGCTGGGCCGGTGCGGGCGGGGCCGTGACGTGGAAGCCGGGGTAGCTGCCGAGGGCGAGTTCCACGGCGGCCGAGGTGAGCGCGCGGCCGACCCGGTCGGGGGAGGAGTCGCGGACCACCAGGCGCAGCAGGGCGCTCGCGGTCTCCTCGGTGTCGGCGTCGTCGTGGTCGGTACGGGCGAGGGTCCAGGTGGCGGTGTCGACGTCGGCGAGGAGTTCCGCGAGCTGTGCGCGGACCAGGGCGGCCTTGGCCTCGATGTCCAGGCCGGTGAGGACGAAGACGATCTCGTTGCGCCAGCCGCCGATGCGGGTGACGCCCACCTTGAGGGTCGGCGGCGGGGCCTCGCCGCGGACCCCGCTGAGGCGTACCCGGTCGGGGCCGTCGGCGCCGAGGCGGACGGTGTCCAGGCGGGCCGTCACGTCGGGGCCGAGGTAGCGGACGCCCTGGGTCTCGTACAGGAGCTGGGCCGTGACGGTGCCCGGGGTGACCGCTCCGCCGGTGCCGGGGTGCTTGGTGACGACGGCCGAGCCGTCCTCGGAGATCTCGGCGAGGGGGAAGCCGGGGCGGCGGACGTCGTGGGCGGTGAAGAAGGAGTAGTTGCCGCCGGTGGCCTGGGTTCCGCATTCCAGGACGTGTCCCGCGACGACCGCTCCGGCCAGCCGGTCCCAGTCGTCGGGCGCCCAGTCGAACCACCAGGCGGCCGGGCCGCTGACCAGTGCCGCGTCCGTGACCCGGCCGGTGACGACGATGTCGGCGCCGGCCCGCAGGCAGGCGGTGATGCCGGCTCCGCCGAGGTAGGCGTTGGCGGTGAGCGCGTCCTCCTCGTAGGGCATCAGGTCGTCGCCCTCGACGTGGGCGACCGAGACGGGGATCCCCGCCCGGGCCGCGAGGTCGCGGACGGCGTCGGCGAGGCCCGCCGGGTTGAGTCCGCCCGCGTTCGCGACGATCCGCACGCCCCGTTCACGGGCCAGGGCGAGGGAGTCCTCCAGCTGGCGCAGGAACGTCTTGGCGTAGCCGAGTTCGGGGTGTTTCAGGCGGTCGCGGCCGAGGATCAGCATGGTGAGTTCGGCGAGGTAGTCGCCGGTCAGGACGTCGAGCGGGCCGCCGGTCAGCATGTCGCGCATCGCGGTGGCGCGGTCGCCGTAGAAGCCGGAGGCGTTGGCGATGCGCAGCGGGCGGCGGCTCACCGGGGGCCGTCCTGGGGGGCGTCCTGGGGGCCGTTCTGGGGGGCGCGGCCGGGGCCGGCGGGTCCGGCGAAGGCCTGGGCGATGTCCAGCCACCGGTCGGCGTCGGGGCCGGTGGCGGTCAGGGCGAGGTCGTCGCGGTGGGCGCGCTGGGTCACGAGCAGGCAGAAGTCGAGGGCCGGTCCCGTGACGCGCTGTCCGGCGTCGGGCGGGCCGTACGTCCAGGGGCCGCCGCCGTCGGGTGCGAGGAGTTCCACCCGGAACTCGGCCGCGGGCGCCGGCAGGCCGCGTACCGCGTACGCGTAGTCGCGGGCCCGTACGCCGATCCGGGCGACGTGGCGCAGCCGGGCGGTCGGGGTGCGGAGTACGCCGAGGGCGTCGGCGACGTCCTGGCCGTGGGCCCAGGTCTCCATCAGGCGGGCGCCGGCCATGGAGTTGGCCTTCATCGGCGGCCCGTACCAGGGGAAGCGGGCGTCGGCCGGGGCGGCGGCGAGGGCTGCGTCGAGGGCGGCCCGCCCGTCCCGCCAGCGGGCGAGGAGCTCGGCGGGCGGGAGGGCGGCGCCCTCTGCCGCGCCCTCGTCGACGAAGCTGTCGGGGGCCTTGAGGGCCTCCTGCACGAGCTGTCCGAAGCCGTCGGGGTCGGTGAGGGAGAGCAGCGAGGCCCGGTCGGTCCAGTGCAGGTGGGCGATCTGGTGGGCGAGGGTCCAGCCGCTCGCGGGGGTGGGCCTCGCCCAGTCGACGGCGGGCAACTCCCCTACCAGGGAGTCCAGTTCACGCCCCTCCTCCCGGAGGTCGGCGAAGACGGCGACGGCGGACGGATCGGGCACGTTAGCGCTCCCCTGCTCGGCGTGAGGGGAAGCCTGGCACCCGCCAAAGAAACAATCAAGCACGCTTGCATGATTTTCTGACCCTGGCCGACGGGGACCGCCCCCTTCCCGCCAACGGGCCCAACGGAACGTTTCCGCAGGGGACTTGGAGAGCGGGCTGGTCGGACGCCGCCCCGGCCCCGGGGCACTCCCCCGGGGCGCGGGAACCCGTGGAGCCACTTCCGGCCGGATGCCGGGAACCCCACGGAACGGCGCCGGTGACGCGTCGATACTGGACGTTCCGCTCCGGGACCCGAGCGTGCGCAGCCACATCCGAACACGTCCATGTCACTCGACGAAGAGGATGCACCGACGTGAACCGAGCCGCCCCGCCCACCTCGCCCGCGTACTCCCTCTACCCCGAACTCGACGCGGCCGCCCTCGGGTCCTTCGCCGCCGCCCTGGAGAGCGGTGACCCCTCCGGGCTGCCGCCCGCGCGGGCCGCCGAGGTGGAGGCCGTCCGGGCCGCCGCCGTCTTCAGCCGGGGCAAGGTGACCGGCGCGGGCGGGGTGCTGCTCGACGCCGCGCTGTGGCGGCACACCGGGTCCCGGCCGCGTCCGGTGGTGGTGATGCCCGCGCCGTGGACGAACCTGGGCTGGGTCGCGTACGCCGTGCGGGCCAGTGCCTTCGCGGCCCGCGGCTACGACGTCCTCGCCTACACGCCCCGCGGTTTCGGGGCCTCCGCCGGGCAGGCCGACATGGCGGGGCCGCTCGACGTCGCCGACGGCAGCCGGGCCCTGGACCACCTCCTGGAACGCACCGCCGGGCCCGTCACCAAGGCCGGGTTCCTCGGCGCCTCCTACGGTTCCGGGATCGGCCTGCTCGTCGCCGCGCACGACACCCGCGTGGACGCGGTGGTGGCGTTCAGCACCTGGGGCGACCTCGGCGAGGCCCTCGTCGAGAACTCCACCCGGCACGTCGCCGCCGTCCAGGCCCTGCTCACGGCCGCGGCCCGGGCCCGGCTGAGCCCGACGACCGAGCGTGCCCTGGAGGACGTGCTGGCCCACCGCGACACCGAGGGCGTCCTGCGCTGGGCGGCGGAGCGTTCCCCCTTCTCGCACGTCAAGGAACTCAACCGGCGCCGGGTCCCGGTCTTCTTCTCCCACGCCTGGCACGAGACGCTCTTCCCGGCGAACCAGACCCTGAAGCTGTTCGACGAACTCAGCGGCCCCAAACGCATCGTCCTGTCCGCCGGCGACCACGCCGGCCCCGGCACCGGCGGCCTCCTCGGCCTCCCGGACCGGGTCTGGACGGACGCCCACCGCTGGTTCGACCACCACCTCCTGGGCCTCGAAAACGCCGAGGACGCGGGCCAGGTCGCCGCCGAGGTGATGTGGAGCGGAACCGTCGAGCACCGGCCGACCTGGGACGCCCTCACCCGGGAGGTGCTCCGGCTGCACCTCACCGGCGGCCGGGAACTGGCCGAACTCCCCGAAGCCGGCTGGAGCGCCCGCGTGCTGTGCGGGGTCGACACCCCGGCGGCCGTCGCCCACGAGGTCGTGCGCTCCGGGTACGCGGAGATGGCGGGCCGCCCCCGGCTCTACCCGGCCGGCGACATCGACCGCGAGGTGGCCGCCGTCTGGGCCTGCGCCCCCGCCGGGGAGACGCTCCGGCTGCGCGGCGTCCCGCGCCTGCGCGTCACCTACCGGGCCGCGAACCCGGGCTCCAGCTTCGTCGCCCACCTCCTGGACCTGGCGCCCGACGGCTCGGCGCGCCTGATCACGCACGCCCCGTACAGCGACCTGGGCTCCGCCCCGGACAGCCTGATCAGCGCGGACATCGACCTCCAGGCCACCGCGTACGACGTCCCGCGCGGCCACCGCGTCCTGCTGGTCGTGGCCGGCCGCGACGCCTTCTACGCCGACGCCAACCTCCCCCGCGCCACGCTCGCCCTCACCTCCCCGGAGGCCACCCCGTCCTACCTGGAGCTCCCCCTGGGCTGACCGGCGGCGGCGCCCGGGCGGTTCAGCAGACGTTCAGCAGACCTGGCCCGGGCCCGTCGCGGCCGTGGCCCGCAGCAGGTCGCGGAGCAGGTCGAAGTCGATGCGGTCCGGGCGGCGGAAGCGCAGGCAGGCCTTGCCCATGTCGTGGCCGGCCAGGCGCTCGGCGAAGGCGTCCCGCACGTCGGTGCGCAGCAGGTAGAAGGAGACGTACTGCTTCTGGTTCGCCCAGGCGATCTCCCCGACGGGCTCGCCGGCGCGCACGTACGCGGGCATCCCGTACGCGATGACCTCCTCGAAGCCGGTCAGTTCCGTGCGGCACAGCTCCCGCAGCCGGGTCAGGGCGGCGCGGCGCGCGTCGGGGACGGCGGCGAGGTAGGCGTCGACGGGGTCCATCAGGCGGCCTCCGCCCGGCCCGCCTTCGCGGCCCGCTCGGCCGTGCCCGCCGTCCCTGCGGCCCCTGCCGTGCCTGCCTTCTTGCCGATCTGGGAGCGGACGGCGCCCATGCTGGCCGCGATGACGAGGGCGATGGCGAGGGCGTCCAGCGCCGACATGGCCTGGTTCAGGACGAGGAAGCCGGCGGTCGCCGCGATGGCGGGCTCCAGGCTCATCAGGATCGCGAAGGTCGGGGCTGGCAGCCTGCGCAGGGCCAGCAGTTCCAGGGTGTACGGGAGGACGGAGGACAGTACGGCCACGCCGAGGCCCAGGGCGAGCGTGCCGGGCACCAGGAGGGCGGAGCCGGACTCGATCACGCCCAGGGGCAGGGAGAGGACCGCGGCCACCGCCATGGCCAGCGCCAGCCCGTCGGCCTGCGGGAAGCGGCGGCCGGTCCGCGCGCTGAAGACGATGTACGCGGCCCACATCGCGCCCGCCCCGATCGCGAACGCGGCGCCCGCCGGGTCGAGGGAGCCGAACCCGAGGCCGCCCCCGCCGTGCCCGGAGAGCAGGACGACGCCGCCGAGGGCGAGGCCCGCCCACAGCAGGTTCACCAGCCGCCGCGAGACGATCACCGACAGGGCCAGCGGGCCGAGGACCTCCAGGGTCACGGCGGGGCCGAGCGGGATGCGGTCGATGGCCTGGTAGAAGAGGCCGTTCATGCCGGCCATGGCCACGCCGAAGGCGACGACCGTGCCCCAGTCGGAGCGGGTGTAGCCGCGCACCTTGGGCCGGCACAGGAGCAGCAGCACCAGCGCGGCGGCGGCCAGCCGCAGCGTGACCACGCCCGCCGCACCCGCCCTGGGCATGATCATGACCGCGAGGGCGGCCCCGAACTGCACCAAGATCCCGGCCGAGACCACCAGTGCCACCGGCCCGAACCGGGCACGGGCCGACCCCGGGGCGACGCCACCGGCGGGCACGGGTGTGGCGGGGGCGGCCGGGGTGGCGGGGGTGGTCGTCGGGGACGAGGATGGTGCGGGCATGAATCCAGACTAAGGGGTACGTAAGGGCCGTGACGCGGTGTCCTTCCTTACACGCCTCGCACACGCCCGCACACGGCCCGGCTCCCCCGCACGCGCCCGCCCCGTGGCCCGGCTCCCCCGCACGGCCCGCGCCCTACAACGCCTCGGCGAGGAGTTCCGCCAGGTGGCGGGCCCGGCGGCCGGCCAGCTGGGCGATCTGGGTCCGGCAGGAGAACCCGTCGGCCAGGACGGCCGCGTCGGGCCCGGCCGCGCGCAGCGACGGCAGCAGCTGTTCCTCCGCGCACGCCACCGAGACGTCGTGGTGGCCGGGCTCGAAGCCGAAGTTGCCCGCCAGGCCGCAGCAGCCGCCGCTGAGCTCCCCGCCGAGCCCGGCCCGCTCCCGCAGCCGCCGGTCGGCGGCGTCGCCGAGGACGGCGTGCTGGTGGCAGTGGGTCTGCCCGGCAACCTTCCGGTCCAGGCGCGGCGGGGTCCAGTGCGGGGCGTACTCCTCCAGGGTCTCCGCGAAGGTGCGCACCGCCGCCGCGAGGCGCTCCGCGCGCGGGTCGCCGGGGAGCAGGGCGGGCAGGTCGGCGCGCAGGGCCGCCGCGCAGCTGGGTTCGAGGACCAGGACGGGGCCCCGTACCTCGCCGACGGCGTCGAGGGTGCGGCGCAGCACGGCGCGGGCCCGGTCCAGGCGGCCGGTGGAGGCGTGGGTGAGCCCGCAGCACACCCGGCCGCGCGGCACGGTGACGGTGAGCCCGGCCGCCTCCAGCACCCGCACGGCGGCCCGCCCGGCCTCGGGGGCGAGGTGCTCGGTGAAGGTGTCGGGCCACAGGGTCACGGTCACCGGCGGCCCCACCGCACTCCCCGCCTGAGCCGCGCCACCACGCGCCCCGCCACTGCCCCCGCCCCCGCCCCCGCGCCCCCGCCACCAGCGGGTGAACGGGACCCGCCCGATCGGGGGCAGGGGCCGCTCCCGGGTGAGTCCGGGCACGGGCAGGAGGCGGGCGGCCGCGTTGGCCAGGGGCGCCGCGCGCAGGGCCGCGATCAGCCGGAGCCAGCCCGGGAGCCCGCCCAGGAGGTAGTGGGAGAGGGGCCGGATCCGGCCCGCCCAGTGGCGGTGCAGGAACTCCGCCTTGTACGCGGCCATGTCCACGCCCACCGGGCAGTCGCTGCGGCAGCCCTTGCAGCCGAGGCACAGGTCCAGCGCCTCGGCGACCTCCGCCGAGCGCCAGCCGTCGGTGACGACCTCCCCGGCGAGCATCTCGTGCAGCAGCCGGGCCCGGCCGCGCGTGGAGTGCCGCTCCTCCCCGGTGACCCGGTAGGTCGGGCACATCACGCCCGGCCCGCCCGGCTCCGGCGTACGGCACTTCGCGACGCCGACGCACCGGGCGACCTCCCCCGCGAACGGGGTGTCCGGCAGTACGGCGAAGCGGAGGTTCTCGTCGAGGCGGGCGGGCCGCACCAGCGTCCCCGGGTTCATCCCGCCCGCCGGGTCCCACAGGTCCTTGTACGCGCCGAAGAGCCGGATCACCTCCGGGCCGTACATCCTCGGCAGCAGTTCGGCCCGGGCCTGCCCGTCCCCGTGCTCCCCCGACAGGGACCCGCCGTGGGCGGCGACCAGGTCGGCCAGTTCCTCCGAGAAGGCGCGGAAGCGGGCCACGCCGCCGGCGCTGACCAGGTCGAAGTCGATCCGGACGTGGACGCAGCCCTCCCCGAAGTGCCCGTACGGGGTGCCGCGCAGGCCGTGCTCCGCCAGCAGGGCGCGGAACGCCCGCAGGTACGCCCCGAGCCGGGCGGGCGGTACCGCGCAGTCCTCCCAGCCGGGCCAGGCCATCGTCCCGTCGGGCATCCGGGTGGCCGTGCCCGCCGCGTCCTCCCGGATCCGCCAGAGCGCCCGCTGCCCCGCCGGGTCGGTGACCAGCAGCGCGTCGAGGGCGTCGGCGCCGCGCAGCAGGGTGCGCGCGGCGCCCTCGTCGGGCATCTCCACGAACAGCCAGGCCCCGCCGCGGGGCAGCCCGGCGGCTCCGCGCACCAGGTCCTGGGCCATCCCCTCGACGGTGAGCGGCCGGTACGGGAGCAGTCCGGCGGCGGCGTCGGCGGCCGCGCCCTCGTCGGCGTACCCGAGGACGGCCAGGACGGGCGCGGGCGGGAGTTCCACGAGGCGCACCCGCGCCTGCGTCACCACGCCGAGGGTGCCCTCGCTCCCGCAGAAGGCTCGGGCGGCGCCGACGCCCCGCTCGGGCAGCAGTGCGTCGAGCGCGTAGCCGGAGATCCGCCGCGAGAAGGCCGTCTCGCCGAGGCCCGTACGGAGCACCGCGAGGTTCCCCGCGACCAGTTCGCGGAGCCCGTCGGGGGTGCCGGCCCAGCCGGTGCCGAGCCGGTGGGTGCCGCCGCCGTACGCGGCCACGGTCAGCGCGGTGACGTTGTCGGCGGTGGTGCCCCAGGCCACGGAGTGGGCGCCGCAGGCGTTGTTGCCGATCATCCCGCCGAGGGTGCAGCGGGAGTGCGTGGAGGGGTCGGGCCCGAAGGTCAGCCCGTACGGGCGGGCCGCGTCGCGGAGCCGGTCGAGGACGAGGCCCGGCTGGACGACGGCGGTCCTGGCCTCGGGGTCGAGGGAGACGAGGGCGTTCATGTGCCGGGTGAGGTCGAGGACGATCCCGGTGCCGGTCGCCTGCCCGGCGATGGAGGTGCCGCCGCCGCGCGGTACGACGGGTACCCCGGCGTCCGCGCAGATCCGCAGGGCGGCCGTCACGTCGTCGGCGTCGCGCGGGGTGACCACGCCCACCGGGACGCGCCGGTAGTTCGAGGCGTCCATGGTCACGAGCGCGCGGGCGGCGGCACCGAAGTCGACCTCCCCGCGCAGGTTCTCCCGCAATGTCCGTTCGAGTTCCCCGGATGTCGTCACGGCGCCCACCCTGCCACCGCGCCGGGGTGTCTCATCCGCTGGACGCGCTTCCGATCCCCGGTCCGGGACCCGATACGCTCCGCTCGTGGCTGAGATCCAGATTCCCGCTGACATCAAGCCCGCCGACGGACGCTTCGGCGCGGGCCCCTCCAAGGTGCGGACCGAGGCGCTGGACGCCCTCGCCGCCACCGGTACCTCCCTGCTCGGAACCTCCCACCGCCAGGCCCCGGTCAAGAACCTGGTCGGCTCGGTGCGCGAGGGCCTGCGGGACCTCTTCTCCCTTCCCGAGGGCTACGAGGTGATCCTGGGCAACGGCGGCTCCACCGCCTTCTGGGACATCGCGACCCACGGGCTGATCGAGCGGAAGTCCCAGCACCTGACCTTCGGCGAGTTCTCCTCCAAGTTCGCCAAGGCCGCGAAGCTCGCGCCGTGGCTGGACGAGCCGTCCGTGATCTCGTCCGAGCCGGGCACGCACCCCGAGCCGGTCGCCGAGGCGGGCGTGGACGTGTACGCGTACACGCACAACGAGACCTCGACGGGTGTCGCGGCGCCGGTCGCGCGGGTCGCGGGCGCCGACGCCGGTTCGCTCGTTCTGGTGGACGCGACCTCGGGCGCCGGCGGCCTGCCGGTGGACATCACCGAGACCGACGTCTACTACTTCGCCCCGCAGAAGTCCTTCGCCTCGGACGGCGGCCTGTGGCTGGCCGCGTTCTCCCCGGCGGCCCTGGAGCGCGCGGCCCGCGTGCACGCCTCCGGCCGACACGTCCCGGAGTTCTTCTCGCTGCCGACGGCGATCGACAACTCGCTGAAGAACCAGACGTACAACACCCCCGCGCTGTCGACGCTGTTCCTGCTGGACCAGCAGCTGCGGTGGATGAACTCCCAGGGCGGCCTGGAGTTCACGACCGGCCGTACGGCGGCCAGCGCGCGCAACCTGTACGGCTGGGCCGAGGCCTCGAAGTACGCGAGCCCGTTCGTCCAGGACGCCGGCAAGCGCTCCGCCGTCATCGGCACGATCGACTTCTCGGACGACATCGACGCGGCGGCCGTCGCCAAGGTGCTGCGCGCGAACGGCATCGTGGACACCGAGCCCTACCGCAAGCTCGGCCGCAACCAGCTGCGCGTCGCGATGTTCCCGGCGATCGACCCGGCGGACGTGCAGGCGCTGACCGCGTGCATCGACTACGTGATCGAGCAGCTCTGACCGGTCGGGCCGACGCCCCTCACCCGCAGCATCCGGAACCCCCGTCGCCGTCGCAGGCGCCGGGGGTTCCGGCGTTCCCGCACGCCGCAACACCCGCACGCACGCACGCCGGGACGCCGGGACCTTGGTCCCAAAAATCGGGGCAAAGAGCCCGTCAACGGATGATCCACACCCGCCTTCCGGCCTGCGCCTTTGCCTCCCGGGACCTTCGGCAGGGCCCGGTCCGGCCCGCGACGCCCCCTGCAACCAGGCGCACGGGATGTCCCTCATGTCTGGTGTGCCGGGAAAAAGCCCGGCCCGTTCAGGAGGAATCACATGCGCAAGGCACTCACCATCTCGGCGATCGCCCTCGCCTCGTCGATGGCCCTCGGCGGCGCCGCCACCGCTTTCGCCGCCGGCTCCCCGGCGTCCCCCGCTCCCTCGGCGAGCGCGAGCTCCACGCCCGAGCCCTCCCGCGCTTCCCTGTCGGTGCCCGCCTCCCCGGTCAAGCCGGGCGACTCCGTCACCCTGTCCATGGAGGTCCCGGACGGCTCGACGCACCTCTCCGTGTCCTCCGCGGCCCTCGTCGACGTCAAGATGACCGACGGCAGGGGTGTCAGCGCCAAGGTCGCCGACGTCAAGGACGGCAGCTACGGCGTCTCCCTCGTCGGCACCGGCCCCGACGGGAAGAAGATCCAGGCGAGCGCGCAGCTGCACGTAGAGGCGGGCTCCAAGCCCACCCCGGCGCCGTCCACCCTCCAGCTGTCCAAGGACTCCGGACACCCCGGCGACAAGATCACCGTCACGGTGAAGACCTCCGAAAAGGACGCCTCCGTCAAGTCCCTCGCCTTCGCGGGCGGCCAGGTGAACCTGAAGGGCGACGGCAAGGGCACCTTCACCGGCACCGCCACCGTCGCCCAGGACGTCAAGTCCGGCTACTACGCCGTCGACGCCTACGCGGGCGGCAAGAAGTTCGACACCGTGAAGTTCTCCACCGAGGCCAAGGGCACCCCGGACGTGAAGCCGGACGTCAAGCCCCTCCAGCCGCTGCGCCCGAGCGAGCACAAGATCCCCAAGGGCTCCGTGAACACCGGCCAGGCCCCCGCCGGCCCCGTCACCGGCTCCGTCACCGGCTCCGAGACCGACCGTGGCTGACCGGACCCCCCGCCGCCCCTCCCGCCAGGACGGCCGCCGCGCACGCCGCACGGCCGCCCTGGCGGGGGCCTCGGCCCTCGCCGCCGTCCTCGCCACCGGCTGCTCCGCCGGCGCCGCGACGGCGAAGGACGCACCCGCCCGCGCGACGGCGGCCTCCTCACTGGCCCCGTCCGTACCGGACCGGATCAAGATCCCCGGCATCAAGGTCGACGCCCCCCTCGACACGGTCGGCCTGGACCCCCAGGGCGTCATGCGGGAGCCGGACTTCGCCAAGCCCGACGACGCGGCCTGGTACCGGCAGGGCCCCACCCCCGGGGAGCCCGGCGCCGCCGCGATCGTCGGCCACATGGACACCCCGCAGGCCCCGAAGGCCGTCTTCTTCAACCTCAGGGAACTGAAGAAGGACCAGCAGATCGAGGTCCACCGGACCGACGGCACCACCGCCGTCTTCGCCGTCGACGAGGTCGACACCTTCAAGAAGGACGCCTTCCCCACCGACCGGGTCTACGGCGACACCCACGGCAAGGCCGAACTGCGCCTCGTCACCTGCGGCGGCGACCTCACCCCGGACCGCCACTGGGACGCCAACGTCGTCGTGTTCGCCCACCTCACGGGCAAGGCGTAGCCCCGCACGCGATACCTTCAGCAGTTCGGGGCAGGCGCGGAAGGTTCCGGGCCGGGCGAGTTCTTGGAGGCAGCGGCGTGAACGTGCGAGTGACAGCGGCACAGAGTGGCGTGGACCCCTTCGGGACCGCACGGCTGCGACGCGGGGTGCTCGACGCCTGGGGCGCGGGCCCGGCCCGCTTCCGGGAGGACGCCAACGCCGAGGAGGACCTCGCGCTCGGCGGCTACCGGGACCGGCTCGTCGTCGAGTTGGCGCAGAACGCCGCCGACGCGGCCGCCCGCGCCAAGGTCCCCGGCCGGCTGCGGCTCACCCTGCACCCCGGCGAGGGCGGTCACGCCGTCCTCGCCGCGGCCAACACCGGGGCCCCGCTCGACGCGACGGGCGTGGAGTCGCTGAGCACCCTGCGGGCCTCCGCCAAGCGCGAGACCGACGGCTCCGGCGAGACCGTCGGCCGCTTCGGCGTCGGCTTCGCCGCCGTCCTGGCCGTCTCCGACGAACCGGCGGTCCTCGGCCGCCACGGCGGAGTCCGCTGGTCCCTCGCCGAGTCCCGCGAGATGGCCCGGGACGCCGCCGTCGGCAGCCCCGGCCTCGGCGACGAACTCCGCCGCCGCGACGGCCACGTCCCGCTGCTGCGCCTGCCGTTGCCCGCCGAGGGCACCGCCCCCGAGGGCTACGACACCGTCGTGGTCCTCCCGCTGCGCGACGCCGCCGCCGAGGAACTCGTGGAGCGGCTGCTGGCCGGCATCGACGACGCCCTGCTGCTCACCCTGCCCGGGCTGCGCGAGGTCGTCGTCGAAACCCCGGCCGCCGGGCACCGCGTCCTCTACCGGCGCACCGACGGCCCCTACACCGTCATCGAGGACTCCGCCTCCGGCACCCACCGCTGGCGCACCGTCCGCCACAGCGGCCCCATCGAGCGGGAACTCCTCGCGGACCGGCCCGTCGAGGAGCGGCTGCGGCCGACGTGGACCGTCACCTGGGCCGCCCCCGTCGACGCCGACGGCGCGCCCGAACGCCCCCGCACCGCGCCCGTCGTCCACGCGCCGACCCCCACCGACGAGCCGCTCGGCATCCCCGCCCTGCTCATCGCCTCGCTGCCGCTCGACACCTCGCGCCGCCACCCCGCCCCCGGCCCGCTCACCGACTTCCTGGTGGAACGCGCCGCCGACGCGTACGCCGAACTCCTCGGCGCCTGGGACCCGGTGACCACCGCCCTCGTCGACCTCGTACCCGGCCCGCTCGGCAAGGGCGAACTCGACGGGGCCCTGCGCGGCGCCGTCCTCCGGCGCCTGCCCCGCACCGCGTTCCTCGCCCCGGCGGCCCCGGCGGCGCAGCCCGACGAGGAAGCGCCGGAGGAGGCCGGGGAGCGGCGGAGCGCCCTGCGCCCGTTCGAGGCCGAGGTCGTCGAAGGGGCGGGCGCCGACACCGTCCGCGTCCTCGCCGAGGTCCTGCCGACCCTGCTGCCCGCCGGTCTGGAACGCCGCCCCGAGCTGCGCACCCTCGGTGTGGGCCGGCTCCCCCTCGGCGACGCCATCGAGCGGATCGCCGGCATCGAGCGGACCCCGCAGTGGTGGCACCGGCTGTACGACAGCCTCGCCGGAGTGGACCCCGACCGGCTCTCCGGACTGCCCGTCCCCCTCGCCGACGGCCGTACCGCGATCGGCCCGCGCCACCTCCTGCTGCCCGGCACCGACACCCCCGCCGACCTGGCCCGCCTCGGCCTGAAGGTGGCCCATCCGGACGCCGCGCACCCGCTGCTGGAGAAGCTCGGTGCCCTCCCCGCCACCCCGCGGGCCGTCCTGACGACCCCGCAGATCCGTGCCGCCGTGGCCGCCTCCCTCGACGCCGGGGAGATCTGGGACGAGGACGCGCTGGACGCCGACGAACTCGCCGAGGTCGTCCTGACCCTGGTCCGCGACGCGGGCCTCGCCCCCGGCGACGAACCCTGGCTGGGCGCGCTGGCCCTGCCCGACGAGGACGGCGAACCCACCCCGGCCGGCGAACTCCTGCTCGCCGGCAGCCCGCTGGCCTCGGTGCTGCGCGAGGACGAGATCCCGTACCTGGACTCCGAACTCGCCGAGCGGTGGGACGCCGACACCCTCGCCGCCTGCGGCGTCCTGACCGCCTTCCAGCTGGTCCGCGCCACCGACGTGGTCCTCGACCCCGACGAGCTGGAACCCCGCGACGGGGACTACGCCGAGCCCGACGACGTCGGGCTGCTGGACGCCGTCGACGTGTGGTGCGAGGACCTCCTCGACCAGTTCCCCGACACCCCCGTACCGCCGGTGGCGACCGAGCTCGTCGCCGTCCGGGACCTCGACCTCGTCGACGACGACCGCTGGCCCCAGGCCCTGGCGATGCTCGCGCAGCCCCCGCTGCGCGACGCCCTGGTCCAGCCCGTACGGATCCTCCTCCCCGACGGCACCACCCAGTCGGTGCGCCCGTACACCGCCTGGTGGCTGCGCGACCACCCCGTCCTCGACGGCCGCCGCCCCGCCGGGCTGCGCGCCGCGGGCGGCGATCCGCTGCTGGAGGGCCTGTACACGCCGGCGGACGCCACCGGCTTCGAGGACGAGCAGGTCCTGCGCGCCCTCGGCGTACGCACCACCGTGGCCGCGCTCCTCGACGAGCCCGGCGGCGCGGCCGAGCTCCTGTCCCGGCTCGCCGACCCGGACCGCGAGGTGACGGGCGGCCGCCTGCACGGCCTGTACGGGGCCCTGGCCGACCTGGACCCCGAGCAGGTCACCCTCCCGGACGAACTCCGGGCCGTGGTGGACGGCGAGGTCGTCGTGGTCGACGCGGCCGACGCCCTCGTCGCCGACGCCCCCGACCTGCTGCCCCTCACCGCGGGCCTGCCCCTGCTGCCGGTGGCCCCGTCCCGCGCGGCCGACCTGGCCGACCTCCTCCAGGTGCGCCGCCTCTCGGACACCGTCCCGGCGGAGGTGACCACCCCGGGCGAGGAGCACGAGGTACCGGAGTCCGTACGGGTCCTGCTGGGGCCGGCGACCCCGCCGACGTACCTGGAGCACGAGGAACTGGTCGCGGGCGGCACCGAGCTCGACTGGCGCCGCACCCCGGACGGCACGCTCCACGCGGCCACCCTGGAGGGCGTCGCCGCCGGCCTGGCCTGGGCCGCGGGCCAGTGGCCCCGCCGCTTCGAGGTGGCCGCCCTCCTGGAAGACCCCTCCCGGACGGCGGAACTGGCCCGCGACCGCTGGTTCGACTGAGCTCCGGCCGATGCCCGCGCAGGGACCCGGGAACCCGGTCCCTACGCGGGGAACTTCCGGTCGACCCAGCGGAACGTGAACTCGATCAGGGTCGCGGCGGCGGCGGCGATCGCCACCGCGGTCCACGGCATCGTCGTGCCCACCAGCTTGAGTTCGAAGAAGTCCTGGAGCCAGGGCACGACGAGGACGATCAGGAAGGCCCCGCCCATCGCGCCGACCAGGCCGACGCGCCACCACGTGTACGGGCGGGCGATGATCGCCAGGACCCACATCGAGGTCAGGAACAGGGTCAGGGTCGCCGCGCTGGTCTCGGCCTCCAGCGCCTCGGGGCCGGTGTAGTGGGCGCGCGCCACGATGTACGTCACGAAGGTGGCCGTGGCCGCGATGACGCCGCCGGGGATGGCGTAGTGCATGACGCGTTTCACGAAGTGCGGTTTGGCGCGTTCCTTGTTCGGGGCGAGGGCGAGGAAGAACGCCGGGATGCCGATGGTCAGCGTCGACAGCAGGGTCAGGTGGCGCGGCAGGAAGGGGTACTCGACCTGCGAGCAGACCACGAGGACGGCCAGCAGCACCGAGTAGACCGTCTTCGTGAGGAAGAGGGTGGCGACCCGGGTGATGTTGCCGATGACGCGGCGGCCTTCGGCGACCACCGACGGCAGGGTGGAGAAGCTGTTGTTGAGGAGGACGATCTGGGCCACGGCCCGGGTCGCCTCGGAGCCGGAGCCCATGGAGACGCCGATGTCGGCGTCCTTGAGGGCGAGGACGTCGTTGACGCCGTCCCCGGTCATGGCGACGGTGTGGCCGTTGGACTGGAGGGCGCCGACCATGTCCCGCTTCTGCTGCGGGGTGACCCGGCCGAAGACGGAGTTCCGGTCGAGGACGGCGGCCATCTCGGCCCGCTCTGTGGGCAGCCCTCGGGCGTCTACGGTGTCCTGCGCCCCGGGCAGGCCGAGCTTGCCGGCCACGGCGCCCACGGAGACGGCGTTGTCACCGGAGATGACCTTGGCCTTGACGTCCTGGTCCTCGAAGTACCGCAGGGTGTCGGCGGCGTCGGGGCGCAGCCGCTGTTCGAGGACGACGAGGGCGGTCGGCCGGACGCCGCCGGCCACGGCGGCGTCGTCGAGCTCGCGGGCGGAGCGGGCCAGCAGGAGGACCCGCAGGCCCTGTTCGTTGAGGGTGTTGATCTCCTCCAGGGCCGGGTCGCCGACGGGCAGGAGGACGTCCGGGGCGCCGAGCAGCCAGGTGTTGTTCTCGCCGTCGCCCTCGCTGAAGCTGGCGCCGCTGTACTTGCGGGCGGAGGAGAAGGGCAGTGACTCGGTGCAGCGCCATTCGGCGCTGTCGGGGTAGGCGTCGATGATGGCCTGGAGGCTGGCGTTGGGGCGCGGGTCGGACTCGCCGAGGGCGCCGAGGACCTTCTTGACGTAGGCGGGGTCCGCGCCGCCGAGGGGGCGCAGTTCGGTGACGTCCATGCCGCCCTCGGTGAGGGTGCCGGTCTTGTCGAGGCAGACGACGTCGACGCGGGCGAGGCCCTCGATGGCGGGCAGTTCCTGCACGAGGCACTGCTTGCGGCCGAGCCGGATGACGCCGATGGCGAAGGCGACGGAGGTGAGGAGGACGAGCCCTTCGGGGATCATCGGGACGATGCCGCCGACGGTCCGGGCGATGGCGTCCTTGAGGTTGTTCTCCTTGACGACGAGCTGGCTGATGATCAGGCCGATCGAGGTCGGGATCATCATCCAGGTGACGTACTTGAGGATGGTGGAGATGCCGGAGCGCAGTTCGGAGTGGACGAGGGTGAAGCGGGAGGCTTCTTCGGCGAGCTGGGCGGCGTAGGCCTCGCGGCCGACCTTGGTGGCGGTGAAGGCGCCGCCGCCGGCGACGACGAAGGAGCCGGACATGACCTCGTCCCCGGGCTTCTTCAGGACGGGGTCGGCCTCGCCGGTGAGGAGGGACTCGTCGATCTCCAGGCCGTCGGCCTCGCCGACGACGCCGTCGACGACGACCTTGTCGCCGGGCCCGAGTTCGATGACGTCGTCGAGGACGATCGCGGAGGTGGAGATCTCCGCGGTGGTCCCGTCGCGGCGGACGCTGGGTTTGGCCTCGCCGATGACGGCGAGCCCGTCGAGGGTCTTCTTGGCGCGCAGTTCCTGGATGATGCCGATGCCGGTGTTCGCGACGATCACGAAGCCGAAGAGGCTGTCCTGGATGGGCGCGACGATCAGCATGATCACCCACAGGACGCCGATGATCGCGTTGAAGCGGGTGAAGACGTTGGCGCGGACGATCTCACTGGTGGAGCGCGAGGAGCGGACGGGGACGTCGTTGACGTCGCCGCGGGCGACGCGTTCGGCGACCTGCGCGGTGCTGAGGCCGCCCGGTTTGAAGAGGGGGGCGGGCGGCTTCACGGGGTGCACCGGATCGAGCTCGGCTCCCGCGTCGATGGCGGCGCCGGACCGCTCCGGCCCGTCCTGGTCGATCTTCGCCCGCTGCGTCATGCTTCCGACGGTAAAGGGGGTTCGAACGGTTCACCCGCCGAGCGGTCCGAAGATCCGACCTGAGGATGAGCGGAATCCTCCGCTGGTCGCCCCCGTCCCCCGGCCCGTCCCTGAGGCCTGCTACCGGTCGGCGTCGGCGTCGGCGTCGGGCTCCGCGCTGCCGGGCGGGGCGGCTTCGGCCGCGGCCAGTGCCTCCTGCTCGGCGGCGTGGCGCTTGAGGGCGGCGTCGCGGCCGCGGACGTACCAGATGCCGATCAGGCCGAGCCCGCCGCCGGCCGCGCAGGTCCAGACCCACCACAGCAGGTCGCGGTCGGCGAACCATCCGTAGAAGGGGAGCTGGACGACGAACAGGGCGAACCAGAGGATGGTGCCGCCCGTGATGGTGGCGACAACCGGGCCCTCCAGGGGCTCGGGCGCCTCGTGTGTCGCAGTCCACTTCGCCATGCGGCCCAGTCTAGGTGGCCTGATTTCAGGTCTACGCGCGGAGATGGACCACGCTCCGCTCATGTGTTCATACTGAAACGGTTTGCCTACGGCCTGATTCATTCGTATGAATCGCTAAATCAACCAGTTTGAGGACCGCATGAGCACCTCGGCACCCGCCGCGGCCCCCACCAACGGCCTGGACCGCTACTTCAAGATCTCGGAGCGCGGTTCGACCGTGGCCCGCGAGGTCCGGGGCGGTCTGGCCACCTTCTTCGCGATGGCCTACATCATCGTGCTCAACCCGATCATCCTGGGCAGCGCGAAGGACATGTACGGGCACCAGCTCGACGGCGGCCAGCTCGTCACCGCCACCGTCCTGACGGCCGCCTTCACCACGCTCCTCATGGGTGTCATCGGCAACGTCCCCATCGCGCTGGCGGCCGGTCTCGGCGTCAACACCGTCGTCGCCCTCCAGCTGGCCCCGCGCATGAGCTGGCCCGACGCGATGGGCATGGTGGTCCTCGCCGGTTTCGTGGTGATGCTGCTGGTCGCCACCGGCCTGCGCGAGCGGGTCATGAACGCGGTCCCGCTCGGCCTGCGCAAGGGCATCGCGATCGGCATCGGCCTGTTCATCATGCTGATCGGCCTCGTCGACTCCGGCTTCGTCTCCCGCATCCCGGACGCCGCGCACACCACCGTCCCGCTCCAGCTCGGCAGCGACGGCCACCTGCACGGCTGGCCGGTCCTGATCTTCGTGGTCGGCGTCCTGCTCACGCTCGCCCTGCTGATCCGCAAGACGCCCGGCGCGATCCTGATCTCCATCGTGGTCATGACCGCGATCGCGGTGGCCGTCCAGCTGATCACCGACCTGCCGGGCCTCGCCTGGGGCCTGACCGTGCCCGAGTGGCCGGGCAACCCGGTGGCCGCGCCCGACTTCGGGCTCGTCGGTCAGGTCAGCCTGTTCGGCGGGTTCGGGAAGGTCGGCCTGCTCACCGGCATCCTCTTCGTCTTCACCGTGCTGCTGTCCTGCTTCTTCGACGCGATGGGCACCATCCTCGGCGTCGGCGACGAGGCGAAGCTGATCGACGAGGACGGCCACTTCCCCGGCATCAACCGGGTGCTCCTGATCGACGGCCTGGCCGTCGCCTCGGGCGGCGCGACCTCTTCCTCGGCCACCACCTGCTTCGTCGAGTCCACGGCGGGCGTCGGCGAGGGCGCCCGTACGGGCCTGGCCAACGTCGTCACCGGCGGCCTCTTCGCCGTGTCGCTCTTCCTGACCCCGCTCGCCACGATGGTGCCGTCCCAGGCCGCGACCCCCGCGCTCGTGGCGGTCGGCTTCCTGATCCTGGCGGGCTCGGTCAGGGACATCGACTGGAGCGACTTCACCATCGCCGTCCCGGCCTTCCTGGCCATGGTGATGATGCCCTTCACCTACTCGATCACCAACGGCATCGGCATCGGCTTCATCAGCTTCTCCGTGCTGCGCCTGGCGACGGGCCGGGGCCGCGAGGTCCCAGCCGCGATGTACGCCGTGTCCGCCGTCTTCGTCTTCTACTACGCGATGCCGGCCCTCGGCCTCACGTGAGCCCGTAGAACTTCTCCGTCTCGTCGACGGCGGTCTTGAACCGTTCGTCGAAGTCATCGCGAATGAGCGTCCGGACGACATAGTCCTGGACGCTCATTCCGCGTTTGGCGGCATGGTGCCGGAGCCGCTCCAGCAGCTCCCCGTCTATGCGCATGCTCAGCACATGTGTCCCCATGCCGAAAGGGTCGGGCCACAGGGTGCGGACGCGTGTCACTTTCCGCGGCCGACTCACCCGTACGAGTGACTCGATCTATACGGTGTTCCTTAGGTAGGGTAATGAGTTACTCTAAAGACATGCATGACCTTTCCCATGGCGACGACGCTGCCGCCGTGAACGACCTCCGCTCCGCCGTCATGCGGCTGGGCCGGCGCCTCAAGCACCAGCGCGTCGACGAGTCGCTCAGCCCGACCGAGATGTCGGTGCTCGGCACCCTCGCGCGCTGCGGCCACGCCACCCCCGGTGAGCTGGCACGCCGCGAGCACGTCCAGCCGCCGTCGATGACACGCATCGTCGCGCTGCTGGAGGCCAAGGGACTGGTCACGCTGGAACCGCATCCCGACGACCGCCGCCAGAAGGTGGTCCGCCAGACCGAGGAAGCCGAAGCGATGCTCGAAGAGAGCCGTCGCAAGCGCAACGCCTTCCTGGCCGGGCTCGCGGCCGAGCTCACCGAGGACGAATGGGCCAAGCTCCGCGAGGCCGCTCCCGTCCTGGAGAAGCTCGCGCACCTGTAGGAACGACGCCAGGAGGCGAACGCTTTTGAGTACGGGAACCGGAGCAGACTCCGCACCCGGCCACACATCCACCCCCACTACAGCCGCACCCGCGGGCAAGAACTCCATGTTCAGCTCGCTGAAGATCCGGAACTACCGGCTCTTCGCGACGGGCCAGGTCGTCTCCAACACCGGCACCTGGATGCAGCGCATCGCCCAGGACTGGCTCGTCCTCTCCCTGACCGGCTCCGCCTCCGCCGTCGGCATCACCATCGCCCTGCAGTTCCTGCCGATGCTGATGTTCGGCCTCTACGGAGGCGTACTCGCCGACCGGCTGCCCAAGCGGCCGCTGCTGCTGGCCACCCAGAGCGCGATGGGCCTCACCGGCGTCGCGCTCGCCGTCCTCACCCTGGCCGGACACGTCCAGGTCTGGCACGTCTACCTGGCGGCCTTCCTGCTCGGCCTGGTCACCGTCCTCGACAACCCGGCCCGCCAGACGTTCGTCCCCGAGATGGTCGGCAAGGACCAGGTCGCCAACGCGGTCAGCCTGAACTCCGCCAACTTCCAGTCCGCGCGGCTGGTCGGCCCGGCGATCGCCGGCGTGCTCATCACCGCCGTCGGCTCCGGCTGGGCGTTCCTGCTGAACGGACTGTCCTTCGCCGCGCCCATCGCGGGCCTGCTCATGATGCGGACCGGGGAACTGCACCCGGTGGAACCGCAGCCCCGCGCGAAGGGGCAGCTGCGGGAGGGACTGCGGTACGTCGCGGGCCGCCCCGAGCTGATCTGGCCGATCGCCCTGGTCGGGTTCATCGGCACCTTCGGGTTCAACTTCCCGATCTGGCTGTCGGCGTTCGTCAGCGACGTCTTCCACGGGGACGCCGGGACGTACGGACTGTTCAACACCCTCATCGCGGCCGGTTCCCTCGCCGGGGCACTGCTGGCCGCCCGGCGCGGCCACTCCCGGCTGCGCCTGCTGGTGGCGGCCGCCGTCCTGTTCGGCGGACTCCTCACCGTGACGGCCTTCGCACCCGGCTTCTGGCTGTTCGCGGCCCTGCTGGTGCCCATCGGGGTCTTCGGCCTGACCGTCAACGTCACCGCCAACTCCAGCGTCCAGATGGCCACCGACCCGGAGATGCGGGGCCGGGTCATGGCGCTGTTCATGATGGTCTTCACCGGCGGCACCCCTCTCGGGGCCCCGCTGCTGGGCTGGGTCACCGACACCTACGGAGCCCGGATCGGCATGGCCGCCGGCGGCCTGATATCCCTCACCGCCGCCCTCGCCATCGCACTGGTCCTCTCCCGCGTCGGCAACCTCCGCCTCCACGTGGGCCGCCGCGGCCTCACCTTCGTCCCGGCACGCCCGACCCGCGAACTCACCACCGCGGCGTAGGCCGTCCGCGGCCCCGCCGCCCCGGGCCGGTGGCCGGGGGCGGGGCCAGGGGGTCCGGGGCGCGGCTATGGTCGGGGCATGAGGCTGTTCGCCGCCGTACTGCCGCCGCCCGACGCCACCGCCGAGCTGCGCGCCGCCGTCGCCGCGGCCCCCCGCCTCGAAGGGCTGCGGTGGACCGCCGAGCCCGGATGGCACTTCACCCTCGCCTTCATGGGGGAGGTCCGGGACGAGGTCCTGCCCGACCTGTACGAGCGGCTCCGCCGGGCCGCCTCCCGCACCGCACCCTTCCCGCTGCGCCTCCGCGGCGCCGGGCACTTCGGCGACCGCGCCCTGTGGGCCGGAGCCGCCGGCGGGCTCGACTCGCTGCGCCTGCTGGCCGAGCGCTGCGACGCCGCCGCCCGCCGGGCCGGGGTCCCGATGGACCAGCACCGCCGCTACACCCCGCACCTGACCCTCGCCCGCAGCCGTACCGGCGGCGACCTGGGGCCCTGCCTCGACGCCCTCGCCGGCTTCGAGGGCACTCCCTGGCAGGCCGACACCCTCAGCCTCGTCCGCAGCAACCTCCCCACGAGCGGGGTGCCGGGCGAACAGCCCCGCTACGAGGTCGTACGGGACTGGCCGCTGTCCCCCTGAGCCGCGCCGCCGCCGTGGCTGAGGGTCACGTACAGGTACTCGTCGAGCACCTTCGCCAGCGGCAGCCCGGGCCGGCCCAGGTCCGCCGTCAGCGCGGCCTCGTCCAGCCCGCTGCCCGCCAGCAGCTCCCGCGCCCAGGCCCGGCCCGTGCGCAGGTGGCGCTCGAACGCCGCGCTGTCGCGGCCCCCGTGCAGCCGGGTGGCGATCGCCGCGTCCCACGGCATCACCGTGCGCGGCCGCAGCGCGAACAGGGCCTTCGCGGCGGCGGTCGGGCCGAGGGTGCGGCGGCCGGCCGGCAGCGCGGCCAGCTCCCCGTACGCGGCCGCCAGCCGGGCCACGTCCGCGTCGGTCAGTTCCGCGAGCGGCGCCCCGGGAAGCGGGTGCCGGGTCCACCACGCGGCGAGACCGGCGCCGAGGAGGTCGGGCTCGCCGTCGCGCGGGTAGCGGATGCGGCAGCCCCAGGTGTTCAGCCAGCGGTGCAGCGCGCTGCGGTGCGCGGCGTCGGAGAGGTCGAGACCGGGCGCGGTGTCCGCGACCAGTGCCAGCCAGCTGCGGTCCACCCCGGGGAAGGCCCCGAAGACCCCGGCGGCCTCCCGCAGCCGTGCGAGACCCGGCGCGGGCGGCAGCTCCCCCGCCGGCCCGCCGGGCCCCTCGCCGGCGGAGCCCCGGGTGCGGTGTGGCGCGCCCGGGCCGTCCAGGTGTTCCCGGGCCACCCGGCCCGGTACGCACATGCGCCAGGCCTCGGTGACCAGTTCCGCCAGCTCGTCGGGGCCCAGGGCGGCCATCCGGGCGTGGACCCAGTTGTAGCGCATGTCCCCGGTGCCGGGCAGGGAGAACTTGTCCGGCTCGGACGCGACCAGCGCGGGCCGCTCCTCCTTCGGGAAGGCGAACCCGAGCTCGGTCTCGTCGCGGGAGAGGGCGAGGTAGACGATCCGGCCGATGCGGAACTTCACCCGGTCCCGGACGAGGTGTTCCTCGGTGCGCGGCAGCGCGAGCGCCAGCCGCCGTACGTCCTCCACGGTCACCATGACGGCAGTCTCCCGCACGGCCCCCGCCCGTGGGGGCCGGGGGCCGTACGAAGGACCGGCGGCGGTCGCGTTAGTCTCGACGGGTGGATCCGAAGACCAGAAACCGTGTCATGGCCGGTGTGCTCGTGCTGATGTTCGTCGTCGTCGCCGTGGCGTCCGCCCTGGGCCAGTAGCCGCCCGGTACGGCGCCCCCGGGCGGCGCTCCGGCGACGGCGGGCCCGGGATCCCCGGCCCGCCGGGCCCGGCCCCTACCAGGCGAACGCCTCCGGCGACGGGCCCGGACCCGGGAAGATCTCGTCGAGGCCCGTCAGGACCTCCTCGGGGAGCTCCAGCTCCACCGCCCGCAGCGCCGACGCGAGCTGTTCCTCCGTGCGCGGACCCACGATCGGGCCCGTGACCCCGGGCCGGGTCAGCAGCCAGGCCAGCGCCACCTCGCCGGGTTCCAGACCGTGCTTGGCCAGCAGGTCCTCGTACGCCTGGACCTGCGCGCGGACCGTGCTGTTGGCCAGCGCGTCCGCGGACCGGCCCGACGCCGTGCGCCCCGACTCCGCCGCCTTGCGGATCGCCCCGCCCAGCAGGCCGCCGTGCAGCGGGGACCAGGGGATGACCCCGAGCCCGTACTCCTCGGCGGCCGGGATGACCTCCATCTCCGCGCGCCGCTCGGCGAGGTTGTAGAGGCACTGCTCGCTGACCAGGCCGAGGCGTCCGCTGCGCGCCGCCGTCTCGTTGGCCTGGGCGATCTTCCAGCCGGGGAAGTTCGACGAGCCCGCGTAGAGGATCTTGCCCTGCTGGATCAGGACCTCGACGGCCTGCCAGATCTCCTCGAAGGGGGTGTTCCGGTCCACGTGGTGGAACTGGTAGACGTCGATGTGGTCGGTGCGGAGCCGCGTGAGGCTGGCCTCAACGGCCCGGCGGATGTTCAGCGCCGAGAGCCGGTCGTGGTTGGGCCAGGTGTCGGCCTCACGGGACATGGAGCCGTAGACCTTGGTGGCGAGGACCGTCTTCTCGCGGCGGTCGCCGCCCTGGGCGAACCAGGTGCCGATGATCTCCTCGGTGCGGCCCTTGTTCTCACCCCACCCGTACACGTTGGCGGTGTCAACGAAGTTGATGCCGGCGTCGAGGGCGGAGTCCAGGAGGGCGTGGCTCTCGGGCTCCCCGGTCTGGGGGCCGAAGTTCATGGTGCCGAGTACGAGGCGGCTGACCTTGAGGCCCGTGCGTCCGAGCTGCGTGTACTTCATGGGTCACTAGCCAACTGCTTGGAGTGCGCTCCAGGCAAGACCCTCCCGTGAAGGGCGTGTTACGGCCCGTCCGCCGGCCGGTAGGGGCCGCCGACGCCCCACGCCTGGTGCAGGACGGCCGCGAACTCGCCGGCCAGCCGGTGTTCCCCGGAGGCGTTGGGGTGCGTGCCGTCGTAGGTGTCGTGGCGGATGTCGTACGCCTGCGGCCGCGCGGCCAGCAGGAGCGGCGAGGCGTCCGTCGACAGGTCGGCGACCGCCTTCGCGAGGAGTTCGTTGAAGCGGGCCACCTCCTGCGCGAAGGGCGCCTCGTCCCGGGCCCGGACGTTCGGGATGACCGGCAGCAGCACCATGCGGACGCGAGGCCGGGCGGCGCGGGCCGCGTCGACGAACCGGCGTACGTTGTCGGCGGTTTGGTCGGCGCGGGTGTAGAAGCCGAGGTCGATCAGGCCGAGGGAGACGAGCAGCACGTCGGCCTCGCCGGCCGCGGCGGCGGGTCCGACGAGGGGGGCCATGTGCTGCCAGCCCTCGCCCCAGCCGGCCAGGTGACGGCGGGCGGGCCCGGGGAAGTCCGCGGCGGCGTAGGCGTGGCTGGTGGCCGCGTCGGCGGCGGCGTCGTAGAGCGCGGTGCGCGGGCCGACGATCTCGAAGGGGGTGTCCAGGGTGGCGCGCAGGTGCTGCCACATCCGGTAGCGCCAGGTGTAGTCGCCGGCGCGTCCGATGGTCATGGAGTCGCCGACGAACATGAAACGCATCCGGTCATCATCGCGGATCGCGCGACGGAAGCCCCTGTGACGCCGGACACGCGCAGCGGGCTGGCAGGCTGGGGGAATGCGCCTGTTGCCCCGGTCGTCCGCCGTCGTCGCCGTCCTCACCGCCCTCGCCGTTCCCGCCGCGCTGCCGGGGGCCGCCGCGGCCGCGGAATCCCCCGCGGCCGGGTTCACGATCACCGACCCGCGGATCCGGGAGTCGAGCGGGCTCACGGCCAGCCGCCTGCACCCGGGCGTGTACTGGACGCACAACGACAGCGACGACGGCCCGTACGTGTACGCGGTCGACGCGGCGACGGGCAAGACGGTCGCGCGGGTGACGCTGACGGGGATCGGCACGCCCCGCGACGTGGAGGCGATCTCCCTGGGCCCGGACGGTCAGCTGTACGTCGGGGACATCGGCGACAACCGGGACGGTACCTGGGACCACGTGTGGATCTACCGCTTCCCGGAGCCGAAGCAGCTGGCCGACGCCACCGTGAAGGCCGAGCAGTTCACCGTCACGTACGCGGACGGGCCCCGCAACGCCGAGGCGCTGATGGTGCATCCGGTGACGGGCCGCGTGTACGTCGCGAGCAAGCACGAGCGGACGGGCGGCCTGTACGAGGGACCCGAACGGCTGTCGGCGGGCGGGCCCAACGTGTTCCGGCGGGTCTCCGACGTGCCGTGGGTGACGGACGGGGCGTTCTCCCCGGACGGCGGCCGGCTGACGCTGCGCGGCTACTTCACGGCCCGTACCTACCCGTGGAAGGACGGCCGCCCCCAGGGTGAGGGCACGCGGGTGAGCGCCCCGTTCCAGGGCCAGGCCGAATCCGTGGCGTACTCGGCGGACGGGACCACGCTGATGTTCGGCTCGGAGGGCGCGAACAGCCGGGTCGTCGCGGTTCCGGCGGACCCGGACGGCGGGACCTCCCCCGCCTCCCCCGGCGCCCCGTCGCCGTCGGGCGCGGCACCGGCCCGGCCCGGGTCCCCGCCGCAGGCGGGCGGCCCCGCCGGGGAGGACGGGAGTTTCACCAAGGGCGCGCTGGTCCTCGTGGTGGGCACCGCCCTGGTCCTGGCCGGCAAGCGGCTGCTGCGCCGCCGCACCCGGCCCTGACCGCAACCGGAACCCGCCGGACGGCGTCCCCACCGGTGTGACGGAGCACGGCGGAAGGGGTTGCGGAGGATGAGGGCGGAACTGTCCTCGGCCGCGGTGCCGGCGCGGGACCGGTTCGACTGGTTCACCGAGCTGATCGCCCGCTCGCTGGCACCGACGTCGATCCGCTGCGAGGAGCCGGAGTCCTTCCGGGCCGAGGCCACCCTGCTGGACCTGGGCGCGGTCCAGGTGTCCGCCTTCAGCTACTCCGCGCTGCGTTCGCGGCGCACGCCGACGCTCATCCGGCAGAACGACCCGGAGCAGTACCAGCTGGCCCTGGTGACCGGCAGCCCGATGTGGATCGCCCAGCGCCGGGGCGAATCCGGCCCCGTGACCGGCGACCTCGTGCTGTGGGACACCTCCCACCCCTACGAGGCGGGCGCCCCCGAGGAGGGGGGCACCGTCCGCGCCGTGGTCATGCAACTGCCCCGGGCGGCGCTGCCGTTCCGGGCCGACCGGCTGGACCGGCTGCTCGCCCAGCGGATCCCCGCGGGCCGGGGCACGGGCGCGGTCCTGGCCCAGTTCCTCGGCACGGTCGGGGCGCATGCGGACGGCTGCGGGGAGCGGGAGCTGGGCCGTCTCGGCACGGCCGCGGTCGACCTGGCGACGGCCTGCCTCGCCGAGCGCCTGGACGTGTACGACGACCTGCCCGCCGAGGCCCGCGAACAGGTGCTGCTGCGGCAGATCGACGCGTTCATCGACCACAACCTCGGGGATCCACGGCTCACGCCCGGCATGGTGGCAGCCCGTCACCACATCTCGGTGCGCCGGCTCCACCTGCTGTTCCAGGGCCGGCCCGAGGGCGTCGCCGCCTCGATCCGGCGCCGCAGGCTGGAGGGGAGCCGCGCCGACCTGCTCCGGCCCGAGCTGCTCGGCCGGCCCGTCCACGCGATCGCCGCGCGGTGGGGGTTCGCCGGCCCGGCCGTCTTCAGCCGGGCGTTCCGCCGGGCGTACGGGACGACCCCGTCGGAGCTGCGCCACGGCGGGCCCTGGCCGCAGGACACCGGGCCGCCGCCCGCCGTCGCGGAGGGCCTGCGCGCAGGATCAACGTTCCTTGCGCGCGGTGCGCAGGCCGGGCCCCCGGGCCGGGCCTAGGCTCGGATTCCGGCCACCCGTTCGGGGACGGCCGGCCACGAACCGCTGCGGGCCGGTTCCTTGCCGTTCACGGGGGTGACGGCGAGGAACCGGACCGGAGTGCGGGGACGGCGCCGGGAAACGGCCCGTCCGTCGAGCGTTCCGCCCCGGGGCGGGGGTACGCGTTCACCCGTCCGCGGGGTCGCGCGCGCTCCGCCCCGCCGGGGCGGGCGTTACGAGTGACCCAGGTCCGACGCCGCCACGTCCGTCACCGGGACCGAGCCGGAGTCGGTGGGCGGGCGCAGGGGGAATTCGTCCGTGGCCATCGAGTCGAGCACCGGCGGCGCCGGCCGCAGCGGCTTCGGCATGACCGCGGCCTCGGAGTGCCCGCCGCAGCCGTACGAGAGGGACACGAGGCGGCCGTCGGCCGGACCGAACTCGTTCGCGCAGACCCCGAAGGCCTGCCCCAGCGAGCCGCCGATCTTGACGAGGAACCCGCAGGACACGCACGACGCGGGCGCCGCCTGCGCCATCGGGGTCTTCGCGCCGAAGGACTCGTCCCAGCGGTCGGCCGCGCTGTGCAGGCCGTACCGCGAGAGCACCCGCGCCCGCCGCATGCCCAGTTCCTCGGCGACCGCGGTGATGGAGCCGCGCGCCGGCACGACCACCCGATCGGTGACGTCGGCGTCCTCCGCCTCGACGAGTTCGGCCATCTGCTCCGAGACGACGGAGTTCGGCGGCGGGGCGTCCTCGTCGGACCAGCCCTGCTCCAGCCGCAGGTCGTCGGCGTCGGTGGGCAGCAGGTCACCCGGACCCATGTCGCCCGGACGCAGCCGCTCGCTCCACGGCACCCATTCGGGGGCCAGCAGCGCGTCGTCACCCGGCAGCAGCACCGTTTCGTCGAGCGTGACGTTCTTCGCGCGGGAGGCGCGGGTCACGGTGACGGCCCAGCGCCAGCCCCGGTAGCCGGGCTCCTTGCACTCGAAGAAGTGCGTGACGACCCGGTCGCCTTCCGCGACGGCGGAGACGTGCTCCCCCACCACTCCGGGGAAGGCGGCTTCCTCGGCCGCCGCACGGGCGAGTTCTACCGCCTCGGCGCACAGGCGGTCGGGGGTACGCGGGGTACGGCTTCGCGTCGTCGCAGCACTCACAGGTCTCGTTCTCTCCTACGCCGTCTCACGAGTGCGCCGTCCGTACTGTCGTCCACAACGACCCGTCGGTCTCGTCCGTACGTAGCGCGGGCGGAGCGGACCAGAGGGCCGCGTCGACGTCCGCGCCCGATCGGCCTCGGGCGCACCCCACTGCGATCCATTCTGCGGGATCGCGAAGAGGCGCGCGGCCAAGAGCAACCGCCGGTGGCGCGCTACGCACGCTACCTCCTCCGAAGCCTTCGTCCCACATGCGAGGTCCGATTCGCGGACAAGGACCGTACCCGGGACGTGCCGGGAGGGGTCCGGGAGGGCCGAGTGGGGCACTATGGCCACGTGGCACCCGCACGGTCGTCCGACGACGGCTCGGGACCGGCCAAGCGGGCCGGCCGGGCCGTCGGGCGTGCCCTGCACCTTCCCATCACCGGTACGGCGCGCGGGATCCGGCGGGCCACGCACGCGCACGGGGCGGGTGAATCGGGACTCGGCCGACTGATCGAACTGCACGCCATCAACGGCGCCGGCGACGTGATGATCACGGTGGCGCTGGCCTCGACGGTGTTCTTCTCGGTCCCCACGGACGAGGCACGCGGCCGGGTGGCCCTGTACCTGGCCATCACCATGGCCCCCTTCACCCTGCTGGCCCCGGTGATCGGCCCGCTGCTGGACCGGCTGCCGCACGGCAGGCGGGCGGCGATGGCGGCGGCGATGCTGGCACGGGCGCTGCTCGCCCTGATGATGTCGGGCGCGGTGGCGACGGGCGGGCTGGAGCTGTATCCGGCGGCCCTCGGGGTCCTGGTGGCGTCCAAGGCCTACGGCGTCGTGCGCAGCGCCGTCGTGCCGCGGCTCCTCCCGCCGAAGTTCTCACTCGTCAAGGCGAACTCCCGGGTCACCCTGGCGGGCCTGCTGGCCACGGGCGCGGCGGCGCCGGTGGGGGCCGCCCTGCACACGATCGGCCCGCCGTGGCCGCTGTACGGGGCCTGCGCGATCTTCGTCTGGGGGACGTTCGCGGCGTTCCAGCTGCCGCACAAGGTGGACGAGGCGAAGGGGGAGCGCCGGGCGCGGCTGTCCACGCACGAGGCGCACTCGCGGCGGCCGGGCCTGCGCACGGTCAGCCGGCCGGTGCTGTGCGGGCTGCTGGCGAACGCGGCCATGCGGGCCCTGTCGGGGTTCCTGATCTTCTTCCTGGCGTTCCTGCTGCGCGAGCACCCGCTCGCCGGGCAGAGCGCGGCGGTGTCGCTGGCGATCGTGGGCGTCGCGGCGGGGCTCGGCAACGCGTGCGGCACCGCGGTCGGGGCGTGGCTGCGGGCGCGGGCACCGGAGGCGATCATCGCCACGGTGCTGTGCCTGACGCTCGCGGTGGCGGTCGCCGCGGCGGCCCTGTTCAGCGGGGCGATGATGGCCGTGCTGGGCGCGACCGCCGGCTTCTGCCAGGCCCTCGCGAAGCTGTCGCTGGACGCGATGATCCAGCGGGACGTCCCGGAGGCCGTCCGGACCTCCGCCTTCGCCCGTTCGGAGACACTGCTCCAGGTGGCGTGGGTGCTGGGCGGGGCGATCGGCATCGTGCTGCCGCTGAACGGGGTACTGGGCATGGCCGTCGCCGCGACCATCGTCGCCTGCGGCACCACGATGGCCCTCCGCGGCCTGCTCTCCACCCCTCGCCACCACCCCGGCCGCTCCCGCCCCCGCGTCGCCTGACACCCCGCCGGACGGACCGCGGGCGGGGGTGAGCCACACCGCACCACCCCCGTGCGGCGGTCGGGGCGGGTGGCCCGATAGCCTTCGGCTCATGACCGCACCGCTTTTCCCGGGTAGGGCCCGCCGCAGCGTCGCGGCCCTCGGAGCCGTGTCCGCCGGCCTCCTCCTCCTCTCCGCCTGCGACAAGCCGACTCCGCTCGCGACCGTGACCGTCGGCTCCTCCACGGTGTCCGCCGAGTCCGACTGCCGCGCCGACGGCAAGGACCTCTCCATGGACCGCGTCCAGGAGTGCCTGACCAACCTGAAGGACGCCAAGACCATCGACTACGGCCGCGGCGACACGCTGCGCCTCGGTGTCGAGCCGGAGGTCGTCGAGGACGGCAAGCAGTGGCAGGCGGTCCTCGACGGACAGCCGATCACCGAGCCCTCCTCCAACACCTACCGCAGCTTCCAGGGCGCCGACGTCTTCGCGACCGGCGGCCAGGGCGAGGCGCCCGCCTCGAAGATGCTCGGCTTCGTCCAGGTGGGCGAGGACGGCAAGCCGCTCGCCGTCTGGTCGTTCAAGCTCAAGCTGAAGTAAGCGGGGGCTTCCCGTGCGCGCGCTCGTCGTGACCGCGGTGGCCGCGGAGGCCGAATCCGCGGCCTCCGGTCTCACCCCTCATCCGGACCCGGTCACCCCGGAGCCGCGCACCCTGCCCGGCGGGTACCTCATCACCCGCCGGGACCTGCCCGGTCTCGCCGTCGACGTGCTCGTCGGCGGTGTCGGCCCGGCCGCCGCGGCGGCCGCCACGGCCACCGCGCTCGCGCTGGCCGACTACTCCCTCGTCATCTCCGCCGGCATCGGCGGCGGGTTCGCGCCCGCCGCCCCGCCCGGTTCCCTGGTGGTCGCGGACGCGCTCGTCGCCGCCGATCTGGGCGCCGAGACGCCCGAGGGTTTCCTGCCCGTCGCCGAACTCGGCTTCGGCCGCAGCGTGCACCTGCCGCCCGCCGAACTGGCCGCCTCCGCCGCGGAGGCCACGGGGGCGCTGCTGGCGCCCGTACTGACCGTCTCGACCGTCACCGGCAGCGCCGCCCGCGCCGCCGAACTCGCCGCCCGGCACCCCCTCGCGGGCGCGGAGGCCATGGAGGGCTTCGGGGTGGCGGAGGCCGCCGCCGCGCACGGGCTGCCGGTCCTGGAGATCCGCGCCGTGTCCAATGCCGTCGGGCCGCGCGACCGGGCCGCCTGGCGGATCGGGGAGGCGCTGGCCGCCCTCGCAGACGGCTTCCGCGCCCTGGGACCCGTACTCGTCAACTGGGGAGAACGACATGAGCACCGGTGACCGCGCCCGCCTGGACATCGCCTACTCGCCCTGCCCGAACGACACGTTCGTGTTCGACGCGTGGGCGCACGGCCGGATCCCGGGGGCGCCCGCCCTCGACGTGACCTTCGCCGACATCGACGTCACCAACGGCATGGCCGAGCGCGGTGAGCTGGACGTGCTGAAGGTGTCGTACGCCGTCCTGCCGTGGGTGCTGGAGGAGTACGCGCTGCTGCCCTGCGGCGGGGCCCTGGGGCGCGGCTGCGGGCCGCTGGTCCTGACCCGGGAGCCGGGCACGGACCTGGCCGGGAAGACCGTGGCCGTGCCGAGCGAACGGTCCACCGCCTACCTGTTGTTCCGGCTGTGGGCGGCCGACGTGCTGCCCGAGGGCGTCGGGAAGGTGGTCGTCCTGCCCTTCCACGAGATCATGCCGGCGGTGCGCGACGGCCGGGTGGACGCCGGACTGGTCATCCACGAGGCCCGGTTCACCTACCGGGACTACGGGCTGCACTGCCTGGCCGACATGGGCGAGCACTGGGAGTCCACGACGGGCCTGCCGATCCCGCTCGGCGCGATCATCGCCAAGCGGTCGCTGGGCGAGGAGACGCTGCGCGCGCTGGCCGGGGCGGCCCGTGCCTCGGTGCGGATGGCGTGGGACGACCCCGAGGCGTCCCGGCCGTACGTGCGGGCGCACGCGCAGGAGCTGGATCCGGCGGTCGCCGACCAGCACATCGGGCTGTACGTCAACGAGTTCACCGCCGACCTCGGCGACGCCGGGTACGCGGCCGTCCGCGGGCTGCTGACCAGGGCCGCCGCAGAGGGTCTTGTTCCGGCCATCCCGCCGGACGCGCTCGCCTTCCCGTAGCGTCCGCGGCCGCACGCGGCGGTGCCCCGCGGCTCGTTCGAGCGGCGGGGCACCGTGGCCGTCCGGGCGGTCAGACGTCGAGCTGGTCGGCCACCGCGCGAAGCAGTCCGGCGATCTTCGTGCCGTGCACCTTGTCGGGGTAGCGGCCCCGCTCCAGCATCGGCGTGATGTTCTCCAGCAGGGTCGTCAGGTCCTGCACGATCGAGGCGAGCTCGTCGGGCTTGCGGCGCTGCGCGGCCGCGACCGAGGGCGCCGGATCCAGCACTGTCACGGAAAGTGCCTGGTCACCGCGTTGCCCCGCGACGACGCCGAACTCGACGCGCTGGCCGGGCTTGAGCGCGTCGACCCCGGCGGGGAGCACCGACGAGTGGACGAAGACGTCTCCGCCGTCGTCGCGGGAGAGAAAGCCGAAGCCCTTCTCGCTGTTGAACCACTTGACCTTGCCGGTAGGCACGTCCGTCCTCTGTCCTTGTACTCGTCGGGTCCGGTCGGCCGGGGTGAGCGGCTCCGGATAGCAGTGCAGCGGGTCCTTCGACCCGCCTCCTCCAGGCTAATGGTCCAGAAACGGGTGACAAGACGTTCCCCGGTCCTTCCCGGGGCCCTTCCGCCGTCCTTCCGGTTCACTGCTTCGGCCAGGGAACTACCCTGGTGGGGTGACTGTTACTCCTCATCCCGACGATGCGCGGCCCGGCGACGGACTCGTCAAGGCCGGCGGCATCGTGTTCATCGCGGGCGCGGTGGCGACCCTCGCGACGATGGCCCCGCTGTTCCTCGACGTCGATCCGTTCCCGTCGTACGCGTGGGCCGTGTGCATGCTGATGGGCGTCGGCTTCGCCATCTCGGCGGCGGGCGTGCTCCGCTCGGCCGCGGCGCAGCGCAAGGCGGCCCGGGCTTCCCAGGCCGCCTGAGGGGGGCGCGCCGCCGGACAGCCGACCGGAACGCCGCCCGGACCGCCGCCCCGCCCGGCTCAGGCCGCGCGGGCCGCCGCGTACTGCGCCAGCCACTGCGGGAGCGCGGTGAGGTCCGCGAGCACCACGTCGGCGCCCGCCGCGCGCAGTTCCGTCGCCGAGCACGGACCGGTCGCCACCGCCACGGACACCGCGCCGGCGGTCCGGGCACCCCGTACGTCGCCGACGTGGTCGCCGACGTAGACCTGCGCCCCGTACTCGCGCAGGGCTTCCGCCTTGGCCTCCGCCCACAGCCAGCCGACGACGGCGTCGGCCTCGATGCCGAGGTGCTCCAGGTGGTGGCGGGCGTTGGGCTCGTTCTTCGCGGTGACGACGATCGCCCGGCCGCCGAGGGCCTGGACGGCGGCGATGGCCTCGCGGGCCCCCGGCATGGCCGGGGTCGGCTCGATGGCGTGTGTGGGATAGATCTCCCGGTAGCGGTCCCGCATCGCCGGGATCTCCGCCTCGGAGAACCAGTACGCGAGTTCCTCCTCCAGGGGCGGCCCGAGGCGCGTGATCGCCTCGTCCGCGTTGATGAAGGCACCCGTCTCGGCCGACAGCGCCTGGTACGTGGCCTTGATGCCGGGGCGGGAGTCGATCAGGGTCATGTCGAGGTCGAAGCCGACCGTCAAAAGGGCGGCGCCGGTCACGGTGTGGGGGTGGGAGGTCATGGGCCCATTGTGCCGAGACCCCACCGGCTAAGCGGAACGAGGACTTAGCTTTGCCTTACCAGAACGTGAAATGTGGTGACATCCCGACCCCCGTTCTCGGGGCCCCCTCCAGGCTTTCTCCAAGGACGTGTCGCATTCGGCCGCCGGGCCCGCCACATCCGGCCGCCCCTCTCCGCCGCTCCGCCAGGTCCCTACGGCGCCGCACCGGACGGGCACCCCGCCCGCCCGCCGGAGGCTAACCGCGGCGGGAACGCCACAAGAGGTACACCGCCGTCGCCAGCGCCGCCCCCCGGGCCAGGCCGGGCCACATGTCGTGGAACGCCGCGCCCAGCCCGTCGTCGGCCAGGGCCTCGCCCCAGCGGCCCGCGCGCCGGCCCCACAGCCACAGCACCGCCCCGGTGAAGATCCCGCCCGGCAGCCCGAAGACGACCCACTTGCGTTCCGTCGGCCCGAGCACCCGGGACCCGTACGCCACCAGCCAGCCGACGGCGAACAGCATCCAGTACCCGGTCAGCGCCCCCGCGACGAGGAGGACGGCGGCCAGCAGCAGGAACGTGTGCGGGCGGCGCCGGCCGGCCGGGGCCCCGGCCGCGTCGGGTGCGGGGGCGGCGGCCACCTTGCGCTGCTCGCGGCGTTCCCGGCGCTCGCGCAGGACCCGTACGAGCTTGCGCGTCCCCGACTCCGAAGGCCCCGGCGGCGTCGCGGGGGCGGGCGCGGAACCCGGCCCGGACCCGGATCCGTCGGGGTCGTCCTCCCGTTCCCGGAAGAGGTCCGGGATCTCGATGCCGCCCGCGAAACCCTCGACCTGCGGCCCGGTCCCGAGCGCGGCCGCGCCCGGCCCGACGCGCCACCAGTCGGGCTCGGCCCCGTCGGGGGTGCCGAGTTCGTCCAGCCCGGCGAGGTGCGGCGGCACGTTCCGCGGCTCCTCCGCCGGGGGCGGCGCGGGCCTGCGCCGCAGCCGGCCCCGCTGCGTCGGCACCGCGGCGGCCGCCACCTCCGGGACGGTGACCGGCGCCGGCGCCGCGGCGCGCGTCAGCTCGCCCACGGTGTCCAGGACCTCCTCCGGCGTCCCGATCCGCTCCAGGATGCCGCGTACGGCCGCCGTGGTCTCCGGTTCGTACGTGGCGCGCCGACGGTCGATCTCGTCCCGCAGTCCCGACACCAGCCGCATCCGGTCACCCGACGACAGCTGCCGTCGCTGCGCCAAGTCCCCGACCCGGCTCAGATATTCGTAGACCAGATGGTCGCTCTCGATGCCCACGCCCCGGCTCCTCACGTCCCGCCTGCCCCGAAGGTAGCGCGTGCGCCCGTGGAGCGGCCGTCGGCGCAACGGATACCGTTGACCGGATGGGGACCGGCCGACTGACCGGCCGACGTGACCAGGAGGCGACAACGTGCCCGAGGCAAGCACCGCTGCGGCATCCCCGCGCTCCCTCGCCGAGGCGCTGCGCGCCCGCGACGACGTGGCCCTCGCCGCCCTGCTGCACGCGCGCCCCGACCTGCTGAACCCGGTGCCCGGCGACGTCACCCAGCTGGCGACCCGCGCCGGGACCCGCGCGTCGGTGGTGCGCGCCCTGGACCGCCTGGACCGGTTCGCCCTCCAGACGGCGGAGGCCCTCGCGGTGGCCCCGGACCCGTGCCCGTACGCGGTACTGGAGTCGCTGCTGACCGGGGAGAACGGCGCGGACGCCGCGGAGGGCGGCCCGGCCCGTGCGGAGCTGCCGCGGGCGCTCGGGACGCTGCGCGACCAGGCCCTGGTGTGGGGGGACGAGGACCGGCTGCGGCTGGTGCGGACCGCCCGGGAGCTGCTCGCGCCGTCCGCGCAGCGGTCCTCCCCGACGGGGCTCGGGCCGACGGTGTCCGAGGCGACGGCCGGGATGTCGCCGACCCGGATCCAGGAGATCGTGGCGGCCGTCGGGCTGCCTCCGACCCACGACGCGGTGTCCGCGGTGACCGCCCTGACCGGGCTGTTCACCGACCGGGAACGGATGTCCGCGCTGCTGGACGAGGCCCCGGCGGAGGCCCACCAGGTGCTGGGGCGGCTCGTGTGGGGGCCGCCGTACGGGGAGGTGACCCCGCAGCCCGCCCCGCCGGTGCGGTGGCTGCGGGACCGGGGTCTGCTGCTGCCCGCTTCGGCACGGACCGTCGTCCTGCCCCGCGAGGTGGCGCTGCACCTGCGGGGCGGGCTCGCGCACCGGCGGACGGCCCCGCTGGCGCCGCCGGTCGGCGCGCGCCGCGAGCACCGTCCACAGCTTGTGGACGCGAACGCCGCCGGGCAGGCGCTGGCCGCGCTGGCCACCGTCGAGGAGCTGGTGAAGTCCTGGGAACACGCCGGGCCGGCCGTCCTTAGGGCGGGCGGGCTCGCGGTGCGGGACCTGAAGCGGGCCGCGGCGACGCTGGACACCACCGAGCCGTCGGCGGCGTTCTGGATCGAACTGGCCTACGCGGCCGGGCTGCTGGCCAGCGACGGGGAGGCGGACGAACGGTACGCGCCGACCCCGGCCTTCGACCTCTGGTGCGAACTCCCGCCCGCCGAACGCTGGTCGGCACTGGCCTCGGCCTGGCTCCCGGCCACCCGTACGGCCGGTCTCGTCGGCGAGCAGGACGCCAAGGGCCGCACCCTGTCGACGCTGGGCCCCGACCTGGACCGGTCGGCGGCGCCCGAGGTGCGCCGCCGGGTCCTGGACCTGATCGCCGACCTGCCGGAGGGCGGTTCGCCCGACCCGGACGCCCTGCTGGACCGGCTCGCCTGGGAGCGTCCGGTGCGCGGTACGAGCGACCTGCGGGCCCGGCTCGCGCACTGGACGCTGACCGAGGCGGAGGTCCTCGGCGTCACCGGCCGCGGCGCGGTCAGCGCGTTCGGCCGGGCGCTGCTGGAACACCGGGACCCGGCGCCGCTGCTGGCCCCGCTGCTGCCCGAGCCGGTGGACCACGTCCTGCTCCAGGCCGACCTGACGGCGGTGGCGCCGGGACCGCTGCGCCGGCCGCTCGGCGACACCCTGGCCGTGCTCGCGGACGTGGAGTCCAAGGGCGGGGCGACGGTGTACCGCTTCACGCCGGGATCGGTACGCCGGGCCCTGGACGCCGGGCACACCGCCGTCGACCTGCACGCCTTCCTCGCCGAGCACAGCCGGACCCCCGTGCCGCAGCCGCTGTCGTACCTGATCGACGACGTGGCGAGACGGCACGGGCACCTGCGCGTCGGCGCGGCCTCCTCGTACGTGCGCTGCGACGACGACGGCATGCTCAACGAGATCCTGGCCGACAAGCGCTCCGCGGGGCTGGGCCTGCGCCGCCTCGCGCCGACCGTGCTGGCCGCGCAGGCCGAACCGGGGGCGCTGCTCGACGGGTTGCGGGCGATGGGGTACGCGCCGGCGGCGGAGTCCCGTACGGGCGACGTGCTGGTGGCGCGGGCCGACGCGCACCGCACCCCGGCGCGTTCGGCGCCGGTCCCCGTCCCGGACGGGCCGCCGGTACCGGACGCGACGCTGCTGGGCGCGGCGGTACGGGCGATCCGCGCGGGCGACCTGGCGGCGACGGCGGTCCGCAAGGAGCCGGCGCCGGGCTCCTCGGCCGACTCCGCGGCTCCGGCCCCCGGCGAGCTGCCGCGGACGAGCGCGGCGGAGACCCTGGCGACGGTCCAGGCGGCCGCGCTGACCGGCTCGGCGGTGTGGATCGGCTACGTGAACGCGGAAGGCTCGGCGAGCCAGCGCGTCATCGCCCCGGTCCGCGTGGAGGGCGGCTTCGTCACCGGCTACGACCACACGGCAGACGAGGTCCGCACCTACCCCCTCCACCGCATCACGGGCGTAGCCGAACTGGCAGAAGACCAGGTCTGACCCCACCCCACCCGCCCCCTTGCGCCCCCACTCCAGCCCCGCCGGCGTTTGAGGCGCGGGGGTCCGGGGGCAGAGCCCCCGGCAACGGCGCCGCACCCGCCCGTGGCCCGGGCGCAGCCCGCCCCACCCCAGCCCCGCCGGCGTTCGAGACGCGGGGGTCTGGGGGCGGAGCCCCCAGCAGCGGCGCCGCACCCGCACGGGTCCGGGCGGAGCCCGGGGAACGGAGGAAGGGCGGGGCGGGGAGCTGCACCGCGCAGCGGCACCCCCCGCACCCCCGAAAACCCGGTGGATCAGCGGCCAGCGCCCCGGCAGGGTGACCCCATGCCCCAAACCCCCACCCACCAGATCCGCGCCGCCCACACCGCCACCACCGTGACGGTGTACCAGGCCTACGCCCCGCACCTGGGCACCCCCGCGGCCCGCGACGGCCGTTTCCCACCCGCCTGGAAGCGGGAGCGGATGACGTGGATCAAGCCGTCGTTCCTGTGGATGATGTACCGCTGCGGCTGGGCCACCAAGGCCGATCAGGAGACGGTCCTGGCGATCGAGATCACCCGCGAGGGCTTCGACCGGGCGCTGGCCCAGGCGTGCCTGTCGCACTACGTGCCGGGCGTCCACGCGGACCGCGCCGCCTGGCAGGAGGCCCTCGCGGCGGCCCCGGCCCGGGTCCAGTGGGACCCCGAACGGGACCCGCACCTGAACCCGCTGCCGTACCGCTCCCTCCAGCTGGGCCTGTCGGGCCCCGCCTCGCGGGCCTACGCGGACGAGTGGACGGTGTCCATCCGCGACGTCACCCCGCTGGCCCGGGAGATCCACGGCCTGGTCCGGGCCGGCCGGGACGCGGACGCGACCGCCCTGCTCCCGGCCGAAACCCCCTATCCGGCGGGACCGCTCCCCCACCTGGGCGCGTAGCCGCCCTCAGCGGGGCGCGTAGTCGATCCGCCCGGCGTCGAAGGGCCACGCCTCGCGGAGCCAGCGCGACACCGCCGCGTGGACGGGGGCGTCGAGGTACGCCCGGTCGGCCCGTACCCACGAGGTCACGCGCACCCGCTCCGGCGCGTCCTTGGCGGGGTACACGTACAGGCACCCGATGACGTCGCCCTCGCCCGCCCCCTCCAGCACCGTGTACGTGAACCCGCGCCGTTCCTCGAAGTCGCGGGCGTGGCGCACCAGGTCGGCGAGGTTGGCCTCGGCACTCATGCCCTCCGCCGGCGGCCAGCCGCCGAGGAAGCCGGGGGTGGCGCGGACGTGCTCGATGCTGCCGCTCCAGGCGGCGAGGTCCCGCTCGTTGTGCTGCGGGCCGAGCGGCTCCAGCCGGAAGCCCTCCCCGTCGAGGGTGCGCGGCACCTCGAACCCGTCCGGTACGAAATCCTGCTGATGTTCGGTCATGTGCGGACGCTATGCGCCCGCCGGGCGGGTGTCAGCGCCTTTTCCACCGGCCACCGGTCGACGTGCCGCCCGTACCCGGCGGCGACGACCCGGCCGTCGAGCGCGGCCAGCAAGCCCGCCGCCAGTCCGACCGGCCCTGGGACCGAGCGACGCCGAGGACCTTCGCCCAACCGCCCCCACCGGCCCCGCGCACCGAGCGTGCTGCGCTGGGGCGAAGCCGTCCTCGGCGTCCTCGCCGAGGACGGCACCGGGCCCCGGGGCCGGGTCGGCGCCCTGTGCGCCCTGCGCGCCCACGTGAGCGGCGGCATCCGGCGGGAGCCCCTCGGCGTCCTCCCCGGCGCGGGCACCGCCGTCGCCGCGCTCCCCCCGGCGGAGTCCCCGTGCCTGACCGGGACGGCCCGCCCCGCCCCCTCCCCCGCCCCGGACGCCGGGGTGCCACGGCGGCCCGGCGCTCCTCCGGCGCGGCCTCGCCCCGGGCCCGCGCTGACGCCCCGCCCGTGAACCCCCGTACGTGAGGCACACTGGAGGTTTGGCCGAGCGGAAAGGTGCTCCCGTGAACTCAGGCCCACTCATCGTCCAGAGCGACAAAACCCTCCTCCTGGAGGTCGACCACGAGCTCGCCGGGGCAGCGCGCCGCGCCATCGCCCCGTTCGCCGAGCTGGAGCGGGCTCCCGAGCACATCCACACCTACCGGATCACCCCGCTCGGCCTGTGGAACGCCCGGGCCGCCGGGCACGACGCCGAGCAGGTCGTCGACGCGCTCGTCGAGTTCTCCCGCTACCCCGTCCCGCACGCGCTGCTCGTCGACGTCGCCGAGACGATGGCCCGGTACGGCCGCCTCACCCTGTCCAAGCACCCCGTCCACGGGCTGGTCCTGACCAGCACCGACCGGCCGGTGCTGGAGGAGATCCTGCGGTCCAAGAAGGTCGCACCGCTGGTCGGCGCCCGGCTCGACCCCGACACCGTCGCCGTGCACCCCTCCGAGCGCGGGCAGATCAAGCAGACCCTCCTCAAGCTGGGCTGGCCGGCCGAGGACCTCGCCGGGTACGTCGACGGCGAGGCGCACCCGATCGACCTCGTCGAGGACGGCTGGGCGCTGCGCCCCTACCAGCAGCAGGCCGTCGAGGGCTTCTGGCACGGCGGCTCCGGGGTGGTCGTGCTGCCCTGTGGCGCGGGCAAGACGCTGGTCGGCGCCGGCGCCATGGCCAAGGCGCGGGCGACCACGCTGATCCTGGTCACCAACACCGTCTCCGCCCGCCAGTGGAAGCACGAGCTGGTCAAGCGGACCTCGCTGACGGAGGAGGAGATCGGCGAGTACTCCGGCACCCGCAAGGAGATCCGGCCCGTCACGATCGCCACCTACCAGGTCCTGACGACCAAGCGGAAGGGCGTCTACCCGCACCTGGAGCTGTTCGACTCCCGTGACTGGGGCCTGATCCTCTACGACGAGGTCCACCTGCTGCCCGCGCCGGTCTTCAAGTTCACCGCCGACCTCCAGGCCCGACGCCGCCTCGGCCTGACCGCCACCCTCGTGCGCGAGGACGGCCGCGAGTCGGACGTCTTCTCCCTCATCGGGCCCAAGCGGTTCGACGCCCCGTGGAAGGAGATCGAGGCGCAGGGCTACATCGCGCCCGCCGACTGCGTCGAGGTCCGGGTCAACCTCACCGAGTCGGAGCGGCTCGCGTACGCGACCGCCGAGACGGAGGAGAAGTACCGCTTCTGCGCGACGACCGCGACGAAGCGGAAGGTCACGGAGGCACTGGTGCGCAAGCACCAGGGCGAGCAGACGCTGGTCATCGGGCAGTACATCGACCAGCTCGACGAGCTCGGCGAACACCTGGACGCGCCCGTCATCAAGGGCGAGACCTCCAACGCGCAGCGCGAGAAGCTCTTCAACGCCTTCCGCGAGGGCGAGATCAGCGTGCTGGTCGTCTCGAAGGTCGCGAACTTCTCCATCGACCTGCCCGAGGCGACCGTCGCCATCCAGGTGTCCGGCACGTTCGGCTCCCGCCAGGAAGAGGCGCAGCGCCTCGGCCGGGTGCTGCGCCCGAAGGCGGACGGGCACGAGGCGCGGTTCTACTCGGTCGTCGCGCGCGACACCATCGACCAGGACTTCGCCGCCCACCGCCAGCGCTTCCTGGCGGAGCAGGGCTACGCCTACCGGATCATGGACGCCGACGAACTGCTGGCCGACGGCTGACCGCACACCCCGCCGCCCCTCCCCGACCGCGCGTCGCCCCGCCCCGGGACAGCGACCTCCCCACGCCCGGCCGCCCCGCGCCCGACCGCCCCTCCCGGGGCGGGGCACGCCGGGGCGGCGGCCGGGCGCGTGGGGCCCTGGTCCCCGCACCGCAGCGCGGCCCGGGCGCGGCGGCGGCCCAGGGCGGCGGTGAGGACGGCCAGCAGCGGAACGGCCCACACCCACAGGTGGGGCCAGTGGAGCAGCAGGTCCCGCCCGGTCCGGGGGAGGTGCCGGGCCCAGAAGTCGGCGGAGGCCTGCGGGAGCACCAGCAGGCCCAGCAGGCCGGTCCCGGCGAACCCGGCCAGGGCGGTCAGCCCGGCCCGGACCCGGCCGGTCAGCAGCAGGTACGGGATGAAGACCGCCGGAGTGAGGGTGATCCCGGCGGCGGTGCCCAGCGCGAAGCCCCTGCCGAGGGCGGTGCGCGCCCGGCCCAGGTCCCAGACGGCCAGGCAGGCGAGCGCCAGGTTGATCTGGCCGGGCAGCGGGGTCTGGAACAGCGGCTCCAGCCACAGCCCGGCGATGGTGGCGGCCAGGACGGGGCCCGGCCGGCCCCTCATTCCCGCGAGGCGGCAGGACAGCAGGATCAGCAGGGCGAGCAGGCCTGCGTTGCCGAGGACGAGCACGGCCTTCAGTACGCCGGGCGGCAGCCAGGCGGCCGGCGTGAACAGGATCGCGGCGAACGGCGGATAGGCGGCGGGCGGATGCCACTCGGCGGCGGAGAAACCGTGGACGAGGGCCTCGGCCATCGGCACGCGCAGGGCGATGCACAGCACGCCCAGGGCCAGCAGCGAGCCCGTGACCAGCAGACCGGCGAGGGGCGACGGCGAGCGGTCGGGATCGGAGCTCCGGGTCACGCGCGTGACCCTAGTGGATCAGCGCGCCGGTGCCGCCGGGATCAGGCCACGGCCCGCGCAAGGTCACGCCCCCGGACGGCAGGAACCCCGGCGCCGGGCCGCCTACGGCCCCTGCGGTCCCCGGCCGGTGGAGGGGACCGGTCAGCGGCGTATGACGCCCGCGTCCTCGGCGTATTCACCGAGGACGACGACGCTCACCGCGGTGGCGGCGAAGACCTTCGCGGCGCGCAGGACGCTGCCGAGGCCGTGACGGGAACGGTGGTCGGAGGTGGCGGTGGCGCCGCTCGGGCGGCCGCCCCGGATCGGGGTGAAGGTTGCGGTGCTCATGTATCCATGGTCCGTCCCGCCCCCTCCCCGCGCATCGCCCTGCGGAGGGAATCCCCGGGCCTCCCGTGTCCTCCTCACGACCCACGCCACCCCCTAGGGAATGGCTCCAAGGTCTGACCCTCTCCCGTATGACACCCGTACGGGGGTCCTGTCACCCCAGGACTTCCGGCCCGGATAACCGTTCGCGCGCCGCGCCCCCGGTGACTAGAATCTCCGCTCTTGCCGCCTCCCGCCGCCCCATCGGGGAGAGCCGCCCGCCGCACGGAAACCGGCGGGCATCTGTTCCGTACCAGCAGCTGGAGGCAGTCCCGTGCCCGCGCACGCCCCCGAATCCGACCCGCTCGCCCGCGAACGGTCCCACCTGACCGCCTCCCGCTCCGCCCTCCGCGCGATGCGCGAGGACGTCGAGGCCCTCGACATCCGCGACGTCACCGCGAACTGGGTCAACGCCATCGTCCTCCAGGCGCAGATCGACGACCGCATCAAGGCCCTGGCCGACCTCGCCCACACCCCGCTGTTCTTCGGCCGCCTCGACTACCTGCACGCGCCCGGCGCGGAGCTGGCCGAGGGCGCCGAGGGCGAGCAGTTCTACATCGGCCGCCGCCACGTCCACGACGCCGACGGCGACCCGATGGTCATCGACTGGCGCGCGCCCGTCTCCCAGCCGTTCTACCGCGCCTCCAAGGCGGACCCGCAGGACGTCGCCCTGCGCCGCCGCTTCGGGTACACGGGCGGCGAACTGACCGCGTACGAGGACGAGCACCTCTCCGACCCCGCCGAGGCCGCCGCCGTCAGCAAGCTCCTCCAGCAGGAGATCGAGCGCCCCCGCGTCGGCCCCATGCGCGACATCGTCGCGACGATCCAACCGGAGCAGGACGAGATCGTCCGCTCCGGCCTGTCCGGATCCGTCTGTGTACAGGGCGGCCCCGGCACCGGGAAGACCGCCGTCGGCCTGCACCGCGTCGCGTACCTCCTCTACGCGCACCGCGACCGCCTCGCCCGCACCGGCACCCTCGTCATCGGGCCGAACCGTTCCTTCCTCCACTACATCGAGCAGGTCCTGCCGGCGCTGGGCGAGCTGGAGGTCAAGCAGGCCACCGTCGACGACCTCGTCACCCGCCCCGGTCTGGAGGTGCGCGGCGCCGACGAGGCCGCGACGGCCGTGGTCAAGGGCGACGCCCGGATGGCCCGCGTCCTGCGCGACGCCGTCCGCTCGCACGTCACCCCGCCCACCGAGCCCCTGATGGTGGTGCGCGGCTCGCGCCGCTGGCGCGTCCCGGCGTACGAGCTCGCGGAGATCGTCGAGGAGCTCCAGAAGCGCGACATCCGCTACGGCGCGGCCCGCGAGGCGCTGCCGCAGCGCATCGCGCACCAGATCCTCGTCCGCATGGAGCAGGCGGGCGAGGCCCCCGACGACCGCGTGCAGGACGCGGTGGCCCGCAACGCGGCCGTCAAGGCGGCCGTGAAGGAGATCTGGCCGCCGGTGGACCCGGCCAAGCTGGTGCTGCGGCTGCTGTCCGACCCGGAGTTCCTCGCGGTCCACGCCGAGGGCGTCCTCACCGCCGACGAGCAGAAGCTCCTGCTGTGGCCCAAGCCGTACCGCAGCGCGAAGTCGGCGAAGTGGTCGGCGGCGGACCTGGTCCTCATCGACGAGGCCGCCGACCTGGTGGAACGCACCCACTCCCTGGGGCACGTCGTCCTCGACGAGGCCCAGGACCTGTCCCCCATGCAGTACCGGGCCGTGGGCCGGCGCTGCACGACGGGCTCGGCGACGATCCTCGGCGACCTCGCGCAGGGCACGACCGCGTGGGCGACGCGGAGCTGGGACGAGGCCCTGACGCACCTGGGCAAGCCGGAGGCGGTCGTCGAGGAACTCACGGCGGGCTTCCGCGTGCCGCGCGAGGTCATCGCGTACGCGTCCCGGCTGCTGCCGGCGATCTCCCCGGGGCTGGCCCCCGTCTCCTCGGTCCGCGAGACCCCCGGGTCCCTGACGGTCACGCACACCACCGACCTCACGCCGGCCGTGGTCGACGCCTGCCGGGCCTCGCTCGCGCACGAGGGCTCGATCGGCCTGATCGCGGCGGACGCCCGGATCCCGGCGCTGGCGGAAGCCCTCCTGGAGGCGGGCCTGCCGTACCTGGCGCCCGGCGAGGAGACCACGGCGCAGTCACGGCTGACGCTGGTGCCGGCGTCGCTGGCGAAGGGCCTGGAGTACGACTACGTCGTCCTCGACGAGCCGGCGGCCATCGTCGACGCCGAGCCGGACGAACGCACGGGGCTCCGCCGCCTGTACGTCTGCCTCACCCGAGCCGTCTCCGGCCTGACGACCCTCCACTCAACCCCCCTCCCCACACCCCTGACCTGACCCCCACGCCTCAACCACCGGCGGGCCGGGGCCCCAACCAACACCGGAGGTTCCCGGGGCTCCGCCCCAGCCCCCGCGCCTCAAGCGCCGGCGAGGCTGAAGCGGGCCGGCAACGCAGCGGACCCTACGCAAGCCGGCCCGGCGGAGCCGGGGAACCCTGGGGCTCCGCCCCAGACCCCGCGCCTCAAACGCCGGCGAGGCTGAAGTGGGCCGACGAGGCCGGAATGGGCCAGCAAGGCCGACAAGACAGCAGGCCCCGGCGCCAGCCGGACATGCCAGCGGGACTGAAGCAGCCGACGGGCCTCACGGGAGCCGCGATCGCCACGAAGCGGCCCCCCGGCCTCACGGGCGCCGCGATCGCAGCGAAGCGACCCACCGGACCCACGGGAGCCACCGGACCCACGGGACCCACGGGAGCCGCGATGGCCGCGATGGCCGCGAAGCGGCCCAACCCGGAACCGACCCGTCCCAACCCGGAACCGACCCCGCACCCGCACCCGCACCCACCCCCGCCCCGGAACCGTCCCGGAACGGTCCCGGGCCGGGGGTGGGGACGGGGTGGGGGGTCGGCCGGGGCTAAAACGTGATTTGTTGGCGCCCTGCCCCGTCCGACAAGGCACTCCCGACAAGGCGCCATAAATCATGCCCGCCCCGGACGACCCCCCACCCCGGCCCCGCCCCCGGCCCCACCCGCAGCCCCCCCACCGGGGAACGGCACCACCCCCCGCCCGGCCAGGGCAGAGGCAGGGTGGGCCCTACCCCACCGCCCTACCCCACCGCCCCCCGCCACTGCGCCACCGCCGCCGCCGAGACCGGTTGGTCCCAGCCCGACGGCCGGGCCGCGCCCCCGATGTGGAACGCGTCGATCCCGGCCTCCCGCAGCCTCGGCAGGTGCGCGAGGGACAGCCCCCCGCCGACCAGGATCCGCGCCCCGTACCCCGGCTCGCCGGCCCCCGACCGCGCCGCCTCGGCCAGCAGCACCGGCTTCCCCTCCGACACCCCCGCCGCCGACCCGGCCGTCAGGTACGTGTCCAGCCCGGGCAGGTCCGCGAGCGCCTTCCGCAGCTGGTCCCGGTCCGCGGAGCGGTCGATCGCCCGGTGGAAGGTCCACCGGCAGCCGTCGAGCTCCGCCACCACCGCCTCCACCGCCTCCACGTCCGCACTGCCGTCCGGGTTCAGGAACCCGAGTACGAACTCCTCCGCGCCCTCCGCCCGCAGCCCCCGCGCCGCCTCCACCAGCCCGGCCAGGGCACCCGCGGCGAACCCGTCCGTCCTGCGGAGCATCACGCGCAGCGGGATGTCGACCGCCGCCCTGATCGCCGCGAAGGTCTCGCGCGGCGGGGTGAGCCCGTCGGCGGCCATGTCGGTGACCAGTTCGAGTCGGTCCGCTCCACCGGCCTGGGCGGCGACCGCGTCCTCCACGTCGAGGGCGATCACCTCCAGGAGCGCACGGTTGCTCATGTGATCCCATCCTTAGGAAAGAAATCTGCTCGTATGACCCGAGTGACCCGAGTGACCCGAGCCGGGCCGGTACGGGCCGGTACAGGCCGGTACAGGCCGTACGGGCCGGTACGGAAAATAGGTCTAGTCCAATATCCAGGGTACGGCCCCCCGCCCCCACCCCACCAGCACAATCACGCCACCCCCACAATGTGCGCATGAACACGGCCCCCGAGCACACCGACACCCCACAGGACGAGGACCTCCGCGCGCGCTGGCGGGCGACCGTCACCGCCGCCGGCGCGGACCCCGCCGTCGACCCCGCCCCCTACGCCGACCGGCTCCTCACCGCCTGGGCCGAGCCGCAGCGCGAGTACCACACCACCACCCACCTCGCCGACGTCCTCGCGCGGATCGACGTACTGGCGGGCCACGCCGCCGACCCGGCCGCCGTCGAGCTCGCGGCCTGGTTCCACGACGCCGTGTACCGGCCCGACCGCTCCGAGAACGAGGAGCGCAGCGCGGTCCTCGCCGAACGCGCCCTCCCCGAGCTCGGCGTCGACCCCGCCCGCACCGCCGAGACGGCCCGCCTGGTCCGGCTGACCGTCACCCACGACCCCGCCCCCGGCGACACCAACGGCGAGGCCCTCTGCGACGCCGACCTCGCCGTCCTCGCCGGAACCCCGGACGCGTACGCCGCCTACGCCGCCGCCGTCCGCGCGGAGTACGGATTCGTCCCGGACGACGCCTTCCGCGCCGGCCGCGCCGCCGTGCTGCGCCAGCTCATCGCCCTCCCCCGCCTCTTCCGCACCCCGTACGGCACCGCCCACTGGGAGGCCCCGGCCCGCCGCAACCTGGCCGCCGAGCTCGACGCCCTCACCGACGTGACCTGACATACGGACCGTCACACGGGAATGCGCCCCGCTAAGACCTGGTTTGTGTATGTCATGCCCGCAGCCTCATCAGCACGCACCCGCATGCCCGTCGCCGTGTACGTCCTCGGCCTGTCCGTCTTCGCACTCGGTACCAGCGAGTTCATGCTCTCGGGGCTCCTCCCACCGATCGCCGAGGACATGGGCGTCACGATCCCCCAGGCGGGCCTGCTCATATCCGCCTTCGCGATCGGCATGGTCATCGGCGCCCCGCTGCTGGCCGTCGCCACGCTGCGGCTGCCGCGCCGCACCACCCTCGTCGCCCTGATCAGCCTCTTCGGCCTCGGGCAGGTGGCCGGCGCGCTGGCCCCCACGTATGGGCTGCTCTTCGCCTCCCGCGTGGTGTCCGCGCTGGCCTGCGCCGGGTTCTGGGCCGTCGGCGCGGCCGTCGCCATCGCCATGGTCGACAAGGACCAGCGCGCCCGCGCCATGGCCGTCATGATCGGCGGCCTGTCCATCGCGAACGTCCTCGGCGTCCCCGCTGGCGCCTTCCTCGGCGAGCACCTCGGCTGGCGTTCCGCGTTCTGGTCGGTCGGCGCGGCCTCCGCGATCGCCCTCGTCGGCATCCTGGCGCTGATCCCGAAGATCCCGCTGCCCGCCGAGAAGCCCCGCCTCGGCCGTGAGCTGCGCATCTACCGCGACCGCCAGGTGTGGCTGTCGATCGGCGTGACCGCGCTGGCCGCGGGCGGCATCTTCTGCGCGTTCAGCTACCTGTCGCCGCTGCTCACGGACGTGGCCGGGCTGGACTCGCGGTGGGTCCCCTGGATCCTGGGCCTCTTCGGCGTGGGCGCGCTGATCGGCACCACCATCGGCGGGCGGGTCGCCGACGCGCACCTCTTCGGGGTGATGATCTGGGGCATCACCGCCTCGACGGTCTTCCTGACGGCGCTGGCCCTGCTGGCGTCCGTGCAGGTCGCGGCCGTGGGCCTGTCGTTCCTGATGGGCGTCTCGGCGTTCTTCACCGCGCCCGCGCTGAACGCCCGCATGTTCAACGTCGCCGGGGCCGCCCCCACGCTCGCCGGGGCCACCACCACGGCCGCGTTCAACCTGGGCAACACGGGCGGGCCGTGGCTCGGCGGCACCGTCATCGACGCCGGGTACGGCTTCGCCTCGACCGCCTGGGCCGGAGCCGCCATGACGGTCGTCGCGATCGGCCTGGCCGTCGCCGCCCTCCGCCTGGACCGCCGCACCCCGCACCGCGCCACCCGCGTGGTCGGCGGCTCGCAGCCCGCCCCGGCCCGTGCCGCGGCGGCCGGAGTGACCGGAGCCGCGGAAGCCGCCGAAGCCGCCCGCGGCTGAGCCCCCGCCCGGCCGGCTCAGGCCGGGCGGCCCTTGGGGCGGCGGAGGCCCGCGTCCGTCAGCCGGCGGACCAGTTCCTTGCTGCCGATCTCCACCGCCCCCGCCCCGACCGCGTCGGCGTAGCGGTGCGAGGGCACGTCGTAGTGGTCCCGTTCGAAGGCGCGCGCCGGGCAGCCGATGGACTCCGCGAAGGCGTGCAGTTCCTCGTACGAGACGTCGCTGACCAGGTGCGACCACATGCGGCCGTGCCCGGGCCAGACCGGCGGGTCGATGTACACGGTCACGGGCGGCTCACCGGCCCGGATGGAAGACGGGGCCGAGGCCGCCCACCGCCGCCACCCGTACGCCCGCCTCCGAGCACACCCACTGCGGGTCGGGTCCCAGTTCCGGCTCCACGTCCAGCGCGTGCGGGTCCCCGTGCCCGCACACGGGGCACAGCGGCCAGCGGCCGTACTTGTCCAGCAGTGCGTCCTGCACGTCCTGGGCGACGAGCCCGGGAAGGTAGTCGACCCCCTCCGGCCACTGCTCCACCCACCAGCGGCGGTGCGTGACCGAGTCCTCGACGAGGGAGACGACGTCGGCATCGGCGACCTCACCGGCGGCGAGGTCGGCGAGAACGAGGGCGCGGGCGACGTGCAGCGCCTGCTCCAGGGGGGTCGCGGTGTCCATGGGCTCATTGTGGACCCGCCCGCCCCGGGTGGCGAAGACCCCCTGACCGGGCCCCGGGCCCGCGCAGGCCCTAAGTCCCGCCGGACGCGGGCCTCATGGCGTCTTGACCCTCCCCGCCGCTGAAAATAGATTTCAGACGTGAGCAAGAACGCGAAAGAAACTTTCAGCGGCGTGGGCGGCGAGCCCCCGGCCGGCGCCCCGCACCCCGCCCCGGCCCATGCCCCGGCACAGACCCAGGCCCCGGCGGAGGCCCCGGCCCCCGCCGCCCTCCGCGCCCGCGTGCGCAGCCTCGGCCCCTCCATGACCCGCTCCGTGCAGGCCGTCGCCGAAGCCGTCGCCTCCGACCCGGCCGGCTGCGCCCAGCTCACCGTCTCCGCCCTCGCCGAGCACACCGGCACCAGCGAGGCCACCGTCGTCCGCACCGCCCGCCTCCTCGGCTACCCCGGCTACCGCGGCCTGCGGCTCGCCCTCGCCGCGCTCGCCGCCCAGCAGGAATCCGGCGCCGCCCCGGCCGTCACCGTCGGCATAGCCGTCGACGACCCCCTCGCCGACGTCGTCGCGAAACTGGCCCACGAGGAGGCGCAGACCCTCGCCGACACCGCCGCCGGGCTCGACCTGGCCCAGCTGTCCGGCGCCGTCGGCGCCCTCGCCACGGCCCGCCGCATCGACATCTACGGCGTCGGCGCCTCCGCCCTCGTCGGCCAGGACCTGGCACAGAAGCTGCTGCGCATCGGCCTCGTCGCCCACGCCCACAACGACCCCCACCTCGCCGTCACCAACGCCGTCCTGCTCCGCCCCGGCGACGTGGCCGTCGCCGTCACCCACTCCGGCAGCACCGGCGACGTCATCGAACCGCTGCGGCACGCCTTCGAGCACGGCGCGACGACCATCGCCGTCACCGGCCGCCCGGGCAGCCCCGTCGCCCATTACGCCGACTTCGTCCTGGCCACGTCCGCCGCCCGCGAGACGCAGCTGCGCCCGGCCGCCATGTCCAGCCGGACCAGCCAGCTCCTCGTCGTCGACTGCCTGTTCGTCGGGGTCGCGCAGCGGACGTACGAGACCGCCGCGCCGGCCCTCGCCGCCTCCTACGAGGCCCTCGCCCCCCGGCACCGCGCCACCGCCCCCACCAGCAAGCGCGCCACCCGCTAGGAGCCCCCGCCCATGACCGCGTACGCCGCCCTCCGCGCCCAGCTCGACACGCTCACCACCGAGGCCTTCCGCCCCGAGCTCGCCGACATCGACCGGCTGTCCACCCTGGAGATCACCCGGATCATGAACGCCGAGGACGCCACCGTCCCGGCCGCCGTGGCCGGGCAGCTGGAGGCGATCGCCGCCGCCGTCGACGGGATCGCCGTACGCATGGCCCGCGGCGGCCGGCTCGTCTACGCGGGCGCCGGCACCGCCGGCCGGCTGGGCGTCCTGGACGCGAGCGAGTGCCCGCCCACGTTCAACACCGACCCGGCCCGCGTCGTCGGCCTCATCGCGGGCGGCCCCTCCGCCATGGTCAAGGCCGTCGAGGGCGCCGAGGACTCCAAGGAGCTGGCCGCCGAGGACCTCGCCGCGCTCGGCATCGGCCCCGACGACACCGTCATCGGCGTCTCCGCCTCCGGCCGCACCCCGTACGCGATCGGCGCCGTCGAGTCCGCCCGTACGCGCGGCGCGCTCACCGTCGGCCTGTCCTGCAACGCCGGCTCCGCGCTCGCCGCGGCCGCCGACCACGGCATCGAGGTCGTCGTCGGACCCGAACTCCTCACCGGATCCACCCGGTTGAAGGCCGGCACCGCGCAGAAGCTCGTACTCAACCTCATCTCGACGGTCACGATGATCCGGCTCGGCAAGACCTACGGGAACCTCATGGTCGACGTCCGCGCCTCCAACGAGAAGCTGCGCGCCCGCTCCCGCCGCATCGTCGCCCTGGCCACCGGCGCCCCCGACGAGGAGATCGAGGCCGCGCTCACCGCCACCGGCGGCGAGGTCAAGGACGCCATCCTCGTCATCCTCGGCGGCGTCGACGGCCCGGCCGCGGCCCGGCTGCTCACCGACTCCGACGGCCACCTCCGCGCCGCCCTCGCCCACGCCCACGACGCCGACCGCACCCGCTGACCACCCCCGTACCGCCCGCACCCCCGACGCAAGGCGAGACCACATGTCCACTGACAAGAACCGCGCCACAGCCGCCGCGATCCTTCCTCTGGTCGGCGGCCCGGACAACATCACCTCCATCGCGCACTGCATGACCCGCCTGCGCATCGGCCTGCGCGACCGCGCCCTCGTCCGGGAAGAGGCCCTCAAGGCGGTCCCCGCGGTCCTGGGCGTCGTCGACGACGACACGTACCAGATCGTGCTCGGCCCGGGCACCGTCGCCCGCGTCACGCCCGAGTTCGAGGCCCTCGTCGAGGAGGGCCGCTCCGCCGCGCCGCGGACCGGGACACAGGCGCGGCAGCAGCCCGTCACCGCCGAGGAGCTCGCCGCGCAGGGCGCGGCCCTCAAGGACGCCCGGAAGGCGAAGAACTCCACCCCCTTCAAGCTGTTCCTGCGGCGCATCGCGAACATCTTCGTCCCGCTGATCCCCGCGCTCATCGGCTGCGGCATCATCGCGGGCCTGAACGGCATGCTCACCAACCTGGGCTGGCTGCCCGCCCTCGTCCCCGCGCTGGCCGCGATGGCGTCCGGGTTCATGTCGCTGATCGCCGTCTTCGTCGGCTACAACACCGCCAAGGAGTTCGGCGGCACGCCGGTCCTCGGCGGCGCGGTCGCCGCGATCATCGTCTTCCCCGGCGTCGCCAAGATCGACGCGTTCGGCCAGCAGCTCTCCCCCGGCCAGGGCGGCGTCCTCGGCGCGCTCGCCGCGGCCCTGCTCGCCGTCCAGGTCGAGAAGTGGTGCCGCAAGTGGGTCCCCGAGGCCCTCGACGTGCTCGTCACCCCCACCCTCACGGTGCTGGTCTCCGGCCTCGTCACCCTCTTCGGCCTGATGTTCCTCGCGGGCGAGGTCTCCTCCGCCATCGGCACCTTCGCCCACTGGCTCCTCGCCACCGGCGGCGCCTTCGCCGGGCTCGTCCTCGGCGGACTGTTCCTCCCGCTGGTGATGCTGGGCCTGCACCAGGCCCTGATCCCCATCCACACCACCCTCATCGAGCAGTCCGGGTACACGGTCCTGCTCCCCATCCTCGCCATGGCCGGCGCGGGCCAGGTCGGCGCGGCCGCCGCCGTCTACCTCCGGCTCCCGCGCAACGGATCGTTGCGCACCACCATCAAGTCGGCGCTGCCCGCCGGACTGCTGGGCGTCGGCGAACCGCTCATCTACGGCGTCTCCCTGCCGCTGGGCCGGCCCTTCGTCACCGCCTGCGCGGGCGGCGCGGCCGGCGGGGCCTTCGTCGGCCTCTTCAGCCAGCTGGGCGTCGGCGTCGGCTCCACCGCCATCGGCCCCTCGGGCTGGGCCCTGTTCCCGCTCCTCGACGGCAAGGCGGGCATGGGCGCCACCATCGCCGTCTACGCGGGCGGCCTCGCCGTCGGCTACCTCGCCGGGTTCCTCGCCACCTACTTCTTCGGCTTCACGAAGCAGATGCTCGCCGACCTCAACACCGGCCCGGACCCGGCCTCCCCGGCCTCCGCCACCGACCCGGAGAAGGAACCGGCGATGGCCTGAACCCCGTACGGGTCGGCGGCTCCCTCAGGCGTTCTCCACCAGCCGGGCCACCAGCACGAAGCTCGCGCCGAGCAGCAGGAGGAGGGTGTACACCGCGACCAGCCTGCGCCGCCCGCGCCGCAGGCTGCCGACCGCCGACACCATCCCGAAGCCCGCGGCGATCAGCCCGAGGGCCCCGAGCACGGCGGCCGCCCCGTACGCCCATCCGTTGTCCCCGAGGAAGCGCAGCAGCAGCAACGCGGGGAACAGCAGCACCATCGCCGGCATGCTGTCCGCCGACGACACCTCGCGCGCCCCCGGCACCTGCGCCTCCCCCGCGTCCGGGCCCGCGTCCGGCCCCGCCGCGTCCCGCTCGACCGCATCCCGCTCCGGCATCCCCCGCCGCCTCCCCGTACCCGCCCGTGACGTCCACCCGCGAAGACGCCCGCGCCGCCCTCGGGGTTGCCCGGCCCGGCGGGCCCGGCCTGACGGACGGACGGCCCGGCGGCCGTCACGCGCCGCGTCAGAAGGCGGGGCAGAGGTGCGCGTGCGCCACGTCGAGGATCTTCGCCGCCTTCGCGAGGCCGTGGCCCTCGGGGTGGGTGGGGCTGGTCCAGCGTTTGTTGACCTGGTCCGTCTGCCTGGTCCGGTCCCCCGGGGAGTTCTTGACGGTGCCGCAGGTGTCGATGCCGCGGCTGACGGCCTTGTCCCCCTTGCCGTGGACGATGTCCCGGTCGATCGCGTCGAGCCCGTCGAGGAAGGCCTGCCGCGCGGGCCCCTTGGGTGCGGCGGGAAGGCCGGCGGCCGCGCGGAGGGCATCGGGATCGTGAGCGGGCGACGGCTTCGCGGCCGCCGCGGACGCCCCGGGCTTCGGCTCGGCGGGGGCGACCTCGGTGCATCCGGTGAGTACGAGGAGACCCGCGGCGGCGGCCAGGGTGAGGAGGGTGTGGTGTGGGCGCATCGGGCCATCGTCGCGGCGAGCGGGTGCCCGCGTACCGCCTGTGACGGGTCCGTTACGCGCGAAGGCCCCGCGCGGGGCGGGGCTTTCGTGTCCGGGCCCGCCCGGATCGGCTGGTCAGACTCCGGCGGCCTCCTCAAGGAAACGGGCCAGGTCGTCCACGCCGTACCCGAGCTTCGGCCCCCGTTCGGCCGCCATCAGCAGCAGCTGCCCGACGATCTCCGCGCCCCAGCCGTCCGTACCGTCCTCGGACCACTCCCAGAGCTTGTCGATGCCGAGCCCGGTCATCAGCAGCCCGTGCCCGGTACGGATCTCCGCGCACAGCTCCGCGACCGCGTCCAGCAGCCTCCCGCCCGGCCGCTCGCACCGCAGCCCCAGGCATCCCCCGAGGTCCTCGGCCACGCACCCCTGCGGCGGGCTCGTCCGGAGCCCCTCGTAGCGCGGATCGTCGAAGCCCGGGTACCCCTCCACCGGGCAGTGCACCAGCGTGAACCGCTGCCATCCCGGCGGCGGGGGCGGCTTCGGGCTGCCCGCCGTCGGCCCGTGCGCCCCGCGCGGCGCGAGGGCCGTCTCCAGCCCGCGCAGCCTCCAGCCGAGCTCGAACGCGAACTCCGCCGCGTCCACCGACTCGCTCACGCGCCCGCCCGCTCGTGCAGGACGGCGGCCAGCCGCAGCGCGGTGTCCAGGTTGCAGCGGCCCAGGTCCACCAGCGGCAGCCCGTACGTCCCGGCGGCGGAGACCCGCTCGACGTCGAGCGAGGGGAACAGCACCCCTACTCCGGCCAGGGACTCCTTCAGCTGCCGGACGGCCTCTTCGGCCGCCTCCATGCGCTCCTGTGGGGTGAGCACCATGACATGTCACCTTTCTACTCTGAGTATTCAGCTTCCTCACACAGAGTGGCGACGCGCTCGCTAGCCTTACAAGTGCGGACCCCGCAACAACCCCGCATGTTGGTCAGGGAGTTGCCATGCCACCGAAAGACCTCGACCCCTCCGCCTCACCCCGCGCCCTCCTGGGCGCGGAACTCCGCGTCGCGCGCGAACGCGCGGGCCTCAGCCAGGCCGAGCTCGCTGAAGCGCTTTTCGTGAGCGGCTCGTTCATCGGGCAGCTCGAAGCCGGGACGCGAAGGATGCACTCCGACTTCGCCATGCAGTTGGACGAGATCCTGCACACCGACGGCTTCTTCACCCGCAACTGCATGGCCTTGGCCAAGTCGAAGTACCCGAACCACTTCGCGGAAGCCGCCGAAGCAGAGGCGGAGGCAAGGTCGATCCGGGAGTACGCGCCCCTGGCGCTGCCCGGGATGCTGCAGACGGAGGCGTACGCCCGGGCGGTCTTCCTCGCTTACCAGCCCACGGCCACAGAAGACGTCATCGCCGAGCTGGTCCAGAATCGACTCGACCGAGCCGCCGTCCTGAGGGACCCAACAACCCCGTTGTTTTGGTGCATTCTTGACGAGGCGGTCCTGCGGCGAATCGTCGGCAGCCGAGCAGTGATGGCCGAGGCCCTACGCCACATCGCCGCACTGATCCGAGCACGCCGCATCTTCGTGCAGGTACTGCCATTCAGCGCCGGAGCGCATTCGTCGATGGGTGGCACCTTGAAGCTGATGACCTTCGAGGATGCTCCCCCACTCGCGTACGTGCAGGGCAATGCCATAGGCGTACTGCTGGACGATCCGGCCACCGTGTCCCGTCATTCCCTGACCTACGATCTCCTCACGGCCAGCGCACTGTCTCCCAGTCAATCCCTGGCCTTGATCGAGTCCGTGGCGGAGGATTACGAACATGACCAGCACGCCTGAGTACGACCTGTCAGTGGCCATCTGGCACAAATCCAGCTACAGCGACGGCACTGGCGGCGACTGCCTGGAAATGGCCACCTGGCGGAAGTCCACCTACAGCGATGGCAGCGGCGGCAACTGCCTCGAAGTTGCCGACGGCCAGCACGACCTCGTACCCGTGAGGGACTCCAAGCAGCCCGAAGGCCCGCACGTGGTGTTCCACGCGCGGGCCTGGGCGACCTTCGTCGCGGCGCTCTGAGTTCGTGCTCAGAGGCCGTCGGTGAACAGCAGCTTGTTCGGGCTGTCGTCGCTGAGGTTCTGGACGATGTCCTTCGTGGACACCTCGTCCAGGAAGTCCGTCACCTCGGCCGGCAGCGCGTTGGGGTGCTCCGACTTGTAGAGGGCGGCGACACCGGTGACGTGCGGCGCGGCCATGGACGTGCCGTTCAGGGACACGCTGCCGCCGCCCAGCCGGGCGGAGATGATGTCCTTGCCCGGGGCGTAGATGTCGAGGCAGGTGCCCCAGTTCGAGAAGTCGGTCTCCTGGTCGAAGCGGTCCGTCGCGCCGACCGTCACCACGCGGGCGGCGGAGGCGGGCGAGACCCGGCAGGCGTCGCGGTTGTCGTTGCCCGCCGCGATGATCGGCAGGACGCCCCGGTCGGCCACGGCCGTCGCGGCCGTGTTCACCGCGGTGAGCCGGTCGCCGCCCAGCGAGGCGTTCAGGACGGCCGGCTGCTGCGCGTTGCGGGCCACCCACTCGAAGCCCGCGATGATCCCCGACCAGGAACCCCGGTTGTCGCACCCGAGGACACGGACGCTGACCAGGTTCACCTTGCGCGCCACACCGAAGGTCGTACCGCCGACCGTGCCCGCGACGTGCGTGCCGTGACCGTTGCAGTCCGCGCCGTTGCGGCCGTCGCCGATCGCGTCGAAGCCCGCCCGCACACGGCCGGCGAACTCGGGGTGCTGGAAGTCGATGCCGCTGTCCAGGATGTACGCGGTCACGCCCTGGCCGCTGCGGTTGGCGCTGAAGTTGTTGTCGAGCGGCAGGAACCGCTGGTCGATGCGGTCCAGGCCCCACGAGTTCGAGGGCGCCTTCGTCTGCGCCCCCTTGGCCGGGGCCGGCGGGCCGGTCACGCTCGCGTCCTCCGCCACGGACTCCACGCCGTACGCGCCCCGGACGGCCTTCAGTTGCTTCGCGTCGAGGGACGCGGCGAAGCCGTTGATCGTCTGGGTGTAGGAGAACTTCGTCTTCAGACCGAGGGACTTCGCGAACGCCGCCGGGTCGAACGTCTTGTCGAGGGTCACGATGTAGCTGCCGGGGATGGCGTTCGCGGAGCTGATCAGCGGCGCCGGGATCGGCTCCGGCGTGTCGGCGGAAGCCGAACCGGCCGCCACGGAGGTCAGGACGAGGGCGGCGGCGGTGGTCAGGCGCGCGGCAAGCAGACGCATGGAGGGAGCTCCCTGAAGTGCGTGTGGATCGGCGTGGGTGGAGCCGCACCCGTCACCGGCGAACGGCTCCCGGGGGCGGCCCTCCCGTACATCGGGTTCCGCCCGGAGAAGACTTGAGCCACCCGCATCCGCATGGCCGAGCGTCCCCACCCCGTGGAAGGCCCCGTCGGACCGGCCGCGGAAAGGATCATTCCTGCGGGTTCTCCGGGGCCGCGCACCGGCGGCACGGCCCCGGAGAATTCATTCGTACGGGCGACGTGACCCGACCGGGGTCAGAGGCCGCCGGTGTACAGCAGCAGGTTCGGGCTGGACTTGCTGACGCTCTTGAGGACGTCCTTGGTCGCCTCCTCGTCAAGGAATTCGTTGATATCGCCCGGCTTCGCCTCGGGGTGCGCCGCCTTGTAGAGGGCGGCGACGCCCGCGACGTGCGGTGCGGCCATCGACGTACCGTCTTGGGCCACGCTGCCACCGCCCAGCTTCGCGGAGACGATGGCCTGGCCGGGAGCGTAGAGGCTGACGCACGAGCCGTAGTTGGAGAAGTCGGTCTCCTCGTCCCACTGGTTGCTCGCGGCTACGGTGAGCACTCGGGCGGCGGAGGCGGGCGAGACGTAGCACGCGTCCTTCGAGGAGTTGCCCGCCGCGATGACGGGGAGCACACCCGCGTCGGAGAGCGCGGTGGCGGCATTGTTCACGGCATCCGACTTGTCCCCGCCCAGCGAGCCGTTCAGTACGGCCGGCTGCTTGGCGTTCTTGGCCACCCAGTCCAGGCCCGCGATGATCCCCGACCAGGTGCCCTTGCCGTCGCAGCCGAGGACGCGGACGCTGACCAGGTTCGCCTTCCTCGCGATTCCGTACGTCTTGCCCGCGACCGTGCCCGCGACGTGCGTGCCGTGGCCCTGGCAGTCCTGGCCGTTGCGCCCGTCGTTGACGGCGTCGAAGCCGAACGTGGCACGCGTGGCGTCGGGCCCGCCGAACTCGGTGTGGTTGTAGTCGATGCCGGTGTCGAGGATGTACACGTTCACCCCGGCGCCGTTGCCCTCGACGGTGAAGTTGTTGTCCAGCGGCAGCTCCTTCTGGTCGATCCGGTCCTGCCCCCACGAGTTCGACGGGGCCCGCAGCGCCGCCCCCGAGCTCAGCACGGACTGGACCTTCGCGTCCTCCTCGACCGACTTCACGCCCAGGCTGTTGCGGACGATCGTCAGCTGGAGCGGGGTCAGCGGCACCGCGAAGCCGTTGAGCGCCGAGCTGTAGAGGAACGACGGCTTCAGGCCCAGCTTCTGCGCAACCTTCGCCGCGTCCACGCCCTTCTCCAGGGTGACGATGTACTGGCCGGGCACCGCGTTGGCGGCCGTGAACAGCGGCGCCGGGGTCGGCTCCGGGGCCGCGGCGGACGAGGTCGCCGTACCGGCGACGACCGGGGCGAGGGCGATGAGGGCGGCTGTGGCCACACGTGCGACGAGGCGCATGGGGGAACTCCCTGACGGGGTGGGGGTCGGCATGGGGAAGCCGCCCTCGCGGCATCACGTCCTCCGCGAGTGCGGCCCCCACTTCCATCGGTGCACGCGTGCAGCGGCTGAACCGCCGACCCCCGGGTGGCCGATCGCCCGGCAGACCCTCGGCCCGGCCTGTCCCACTATCTGCAGAAACGAATATTCGCCTGTGCCGCCGGACAGTGGCCCGGCCCCGCACGGCGGTCGGCGGCCCCGGAAAGATCACCCGTACGGCCGCGACCGCGAGGTGGTGGCCCGTCACCAGCCCCAGACCGGGTCGATGTCGAAGGTCGGGAACAGGGTGTCGTCCTGCGGGTCCAGGTTCACGAAGACGTAGCGGCCCGGCGGTCCCGCGAAGAACTCGAAGTGCCCGCTGAGCGGCAGGTCCCGCAGGACCGTCGGCTCCTCCTCGCGCCGCCTGCCGTCCGCCGGGCCCAGCCGGGTCAGGTACGTCCACCAGAGGTCCGAGCCGATCACCGCGACCTCGCCCGGCCGCGTCACCGACAGCCCCCGCACGGTCTGCCCCTCCAGGTCCTGGTGCCACAGCCGCCGGCCGTCGGTCAGGGAGTACGCGGACACCCCGGTGCGCTTCCCGTCCTGCACCGGAACGACCATCAGGTCCCCGGTCACCACCGGGAAGGGCGGCCCGGGCAGCAGGTCCTCCGCCTCCCCGGACAGCGGTACGGAACCCCGCGCGCGGCCCGCCCCGTCGAAGAGCAGCACCGCGTGCGTGCCGCGTTCGGCGGACTCCTCCACGCGCAGGGCGAGGGGCCGGGCGGACAGCACGCGGACCTCGCGCAGGGCGGTCGCCGTCGGCAGGGCGCTCTGCCAGAGGCGGGCTCCCGTACGGGCGTCGACGGCGGTGATCCGGGACGCCGAGGTGCAGTCCTCGACGTACAGGGCCTCATCCCCGGCCCCGTCGACGGCCGCGACCCCGCACTCGGGCGGGACCGGGATCCGCCACCGCTCGGCGCCCTCGCGCAGGTCGAGGCCGATCAGGGCGCCCTGCTCCGTGACCACGGCGGTGGACCCCACGGCCGCCGACCGGGCCCGCACCGGCCGGCCGCCGGGCGGAGTGAGGTCCCGGCTCCACAGTCGGCGGCCCTCGGCCAGGTCCACGGCGTCGACGCGCTCCCCGCACCGGGCCGCGTCCCGCCCGAAGGCGACGATCCCGGTCCCCGCGGAGGGGGTGCGGCTCAGCGCGCAGACGGCGGAGCCGTCCGGGGCCGCGTAACGCCAGTTCTTGCGGCCCTCCCCGTTGAAGGCGACCAGCATGTCCGTACGGGCCCGGACCAGCGTCCCGGACCGCTCCTCGCGCCACAGACCGACCGGCTCCACGGCCGCCGGCCGGTCCGCCACCTGCCACCCCGAGACGTCCATGTGGGGGCCGCGCATCCACGCGAAGCCCAGCCATCCGGGCCACAGCGCGACCAGCGCGACGACGACGGCCAGGAGCCGGGCCAGGCAACCGCGAGCGGGCCGCGCCTCCCGGACCACCGTCCACAGCAGGTACGTGACGAAGCCCGCGAGCGGCGCGCACAGCATCAGCCAGCCCGTACCGCGCGGGCAGTCATCGCCGTCGCAGCCGCCCGGCGGCCCGTCGACGAAGACCAGCTTGCCGAACAGCACGACGTACAGCGCCGTCACCGCGGTGCCCGCGGCGGCGGCGCCGAGCGCCCCGGCCCCGACGGCCCACCGGAACGAACGCCGAGCCCATGACGATGCGTTGTCCATGATCCCCCCGGCCGCAGCGTAACCGCCGCGCGGATCCGGGGGGTTCAGAGGCCCGCGCCGCCGGTGGCGTCGACGACGCGGCCGGTGACCCAGCGGCCGGCGTCGGAGGCGAGGAAGCCGACGACGTCGGCGATGTCCTCCGGCCGGCCGACCCGGCCGAGCGCCGCGAGGGACGCGGCGTGCGCCTCGGCCTCCGCGTTGCCGCGCAGCCAGCCCGCGTTGACGTCGGTGTCGACGATGCCGGGGGCCACCGAGTTGACGGTGATCCCGCGCGCGCCGAGCTCCTTGGCGAGGTTGAGGGTGAGGTTGTCGAGCGCGCCCTTGGTGGCTCCGTAGGCGAGGATCTCGGGCATCGCGATGCGGGCGGCGCCGCTGGAGACGTTGATGACGCGCCCGCCGTCGCGCAGCCGGCCGAGGCCCTCCTGCACGACGAAGAACGGCGCCCGTACGTTGACGGCGAAGACCCGGTCGAAGTCCGCCTCGGTGACCTGGCCGAGGGGAATCGGCAGTCCGATGCCCGCGTTGTTGACGATGATGTCGACCCCGTCGAGCCCCAGTCCGTCGTACGCCTCCCACAGGGCGGCGGCGTCCCCGTGGTGCCCGAGCTCGGCGTGCAGCGCGTGGGCCCGGCCGCCCGTCCCGGTGATCCGCCCGACGGTCTCCCGGGCGGCCGCCTCATCGCTCGCGTACGTCAGCACGACGGTGACGCCGTCGGCGGCGAGCCGCTCGGCGACGGCCCGGCCGATGCCCCTGCTGCCGCCCGTGACCAGCGCGTTCTTCCCCATGACGGATCCCCCTCAATTCAGTAACGATCATTACAGAAAAAACGTAACACAAGATCCGTAGCGATCGCTACAGAAGTTTTGGCGTCAGGGCGTGCGGCTTTGCGCCCGCCGGCGCGGGGCCTCGTCGTCCGGGGTGTCCGGGCTCGCGAAGTGGAAGGGGACGCCGAGGTGCGCGGCCAGGGCGCCGCCGGCCCGTTCGGCGGCCACCGCGGCCGGGTGCCGGCCGTCGTAGTCCGCGTCCTCCCCGAGGTACCGCTCGGCCATGCCCCAGTAGACGCTCGCGATGCCCTTGTCCTCAGCCGGCTCCTCGGTGATCGCCCGCAGCACCACGAACCAGTCGTGGACGGTGTCGCCGTCCCAGACCGCCTCGACCGCCACGACGCGTCCGGCGGTCCCCCGGGCCCGGCAGGCCAGGGACTCCAGATCGAGCGGGCTGTCCGGCGAGCGGACGACGCGGACGCCGTGGTGGGCGTAGCGGTCGCTCACGATGCACTGCGCGTCGCCGACCCCGACACCGTCCTGGTGGAAGCCGACCTCGACCAGGAGCCGGATCGCCGGCAGCAGGGCGTCCTGGAGCACGTACCCGTCGACCTGGTCCCGGATCCCCTGCGGCAGACGCTCCCACCACTCGGTCCGCGCCGTTGCCCCCATCATGCGAAGCCCCCGTGTCCGCGCGGCCCTCACCACGGGGCCCCCGCGCGACCCTAACCCCGGGCGGCCTCGACGAACGCGCGAATAAGAGCGGGGGACTTGACCCCGCGCTCGCTCTCGACGCCGCTGGAGACGTCCACGCCCCAGGCGCCCGTCGCCGCGAGCGCCTCGCGGACGTTGCCCGGGGTCAGCCCGCCGGCCAGCAGCCACCGGCCCACGGGCGCGGAGAACTCCGCCGACCCCCAGTTCCACGGCTTGCCCGAGCCCGGGTCCGGGGCGTCGAGCAGCAGCAGGTCCTCCCCGAGCTCCCCGCAGCGCTTCACGTGCTCGGCGGTGGCCCGGAGCAGCGTCCGGCCGGGCGCGCGGAGTTCCTCGTAGTACTCGGGCCCCTCGTCCCCGTGGAGCTGTACGGCGCGCACCCCGCTCTCCTCGGTGAGCCGGCGCACCTCCCCGACCGGCTGCCGCCGGAACACCCCGACGGTGAGCACCCCGTCCGGCACGCCCGCCACGAGGGCCCGCGCCGTGGCGGCGTCGACCGTGCGGGGGCTGCCCGGGGCGAAGACGAAGCCGACGGCGTCGGCCCCGGCGGCCACGGCCACCTCCACGTCGTGGGCGGTCTTCAGGCCACAGATCTTGACGAAGGGAGTGCTGCGTTCGCTCATACCCCGATCCAACCAAACCCGGCCCCCCACCGCCGCCCCGTCCCAAGCGCCGGGCACACCACCCCGCACCCCACCGGCCGGGGACGAGGCCGCAAAACCGCTCGGTCCGGGGCCCGGGCGGACCTCAGAATGGCCCCATGGACGACAACGGGGTGGACATCACCACAGGCGGAGCGGACTCCGAGCTCGACGCGCGGCTGAGCAAGGAACTGGACGCCTTCAACCTGGCGGCCACGGCGGGACACGAGCAGGCGGAGTTCACCGTACGGATCACGGACGCGGACGGCGCGCTCGTCGCGGGGCTGTCCGACTGGAGCTGGGGCGACCGGGCGGGCATCGGCATGACGTGGGTCCGCGCGGACAGCCGGGGCGGCGGCTGGGGCGCGAAGCTGCTGGCCGCGGCCGAGGAGGAGGCCCGCCGCCGGGGCTGCGTGAGCATCCTGGTCTCCTCGTTCACCTTCCAGGCCCCGGCCTTCTACGCCCGCCACGGCTACGAGGAGACCGCCCGCGTCCCCGGCTTCCCGGCCGGCCACGAGGACGTCTGGTTCCTCAAGCGCCTGGCCTGACCCCGTCGAGCGCCTGGCCCGACCCCGTCCGCCCGCCGCCCGGCGGAAACGCCCGAGGGCGGCACCCCCCGTGGGGTGCCGCCCTCGTTCGAGAACAGCCGATCAGCCAGGGGCCGATCAGAAGTCCATGTCACCGCCCGGCATGCCGCCGCCCGCGGGGGCACCGGCCTTCTCGGGCTTGTCGGCGATGACGGCCTCGGTGGTGAGGAAGAGGGCCGCGATCGACGCCGCGTTCTGCAGCGCGGAACGGGTGACCTTCGCCGGGTCGATGATGCCCTCGGCGATCATGTCGACGTACTCGCCGGTCGCGGCGTTCAGGCCCCAGCCGATCTGCAGGTTGCGGACCTTCTCCACGACGACGCCACCCTCGAGACCACCGTTGACGGCGATCTGCTTGAGCGGGGCCTCCAGCGCGAGCTTCACGGCGTTGGCGCCGGTCGCCTCGTCACCGGTGAGCTCCAGCTTCTCGAAGACCGAGGAGGCCTGGAGCAGGGCCACGCCACCACCGGCGACGATGCCCTCTTCGACGGCCGCCTTCGCGTTGCGAACGGCGTCCTCGATGCGGTGCTTGCGCTCCTTGAGCTCGACCTCGGTCGCGGCACCGGCCTTGATGACCGCGACGCCGCCGGCGAGCTTCGCCAGGCGCTCCTGCAGCTTCTCGCGGTCGTAGTCCGAGTCGGAGTTCTCGATCTCGGCGCGGATCTGGTTCACGCGACCGGCGACCTGGTCGCTGTCACCGGCACCGTCGACGATGGTGGTCTCGTCCTTGGTGATGACGACCTTGCGGGCTCGGCCGAGCAGGTCGAGACCGGCGTTCTCCAGCTTGAGGCCGACCTCCTCGGAGATGACCGTGCCGCCCGTGAGGATGGCGATGTCACCGAGCATGGCCTTGCGGCGGTCGCCGAAGCCCGGGGCCTTGACGGCGACGGACTTGAAGGTGCCGCGGATCTTGTTGACGACCAGGGTCGACAGGGCCTCGCCCTCGACGTCCTCGGCGATGATCAGCAGCGGCTTGCCGGACTGCATGACCTTCTCCAGGAGCGGCAGCAGGTCCTTGACCGAGCCGATCTTGGAGTTGACGATCAGGATGTACGGGTCGTCGAGGGACGACTCCATGCGCTCCATGTCGGTGGCGAAGTACGCCGAGATGTAGCCCTTGTCGAAGCGCATGCCCTCGGTGAGCTCAAGCTCCAGACCGAAGGTCTGCGACTCCTCGACGGTGATGACGCCTTCCTTGCCGACCTTGTCCATCGCCTCGGCGATGAGCTCGCCGATCTGGGTGTCGGCGGCGGAGATGGAGGCCGTGGAGGCGATCTGCTCCTTGGTCTCGACGTCCTTGGCCTGCGACAGCAGGGCGGCGGAGACGGCCTCGACGGCCTTCTCGATGCCACGCTTGAGGGCCATCGGGTTGGCGCCGGCGGCTACGTTGCGCAGGCCCTCGCGGACGAGCGCCTGGGCCAGCACGGTGGCGGTGGTCGTACCGTCGCCGGCGACGTCGTCCGTCTTCTTGGCGACTTCCTTGACCAGCTCGGCGCCGATCTTCTCGTACGGGTCCTCGAGCTCGATCTCCTTGGCGATGGAGACACCGTCGTTGGTGATCGTGGGGGCGCCCCACTTCTTCTCAAGGACGACGTTGCGACCCTTGGGGCCAAGGGTGACCTTGACGGCGTCGGCGAGCTGGTTCATCCCACGCTCGAGACCGCGCCGGGCCTCCTCGTTGAACGCAATGATCTTGGCCATCTGAAGTGGTCCTCCCGGACAGGGGTGGATTGCTCCGGACCGCGCCCGCGCCCGCGACGGACGGCCTGCGGACCCGGCGGTTCCTTCCCGCCGGACCCTGCGGGCCTCACCGGCCCGGTCCTCGTCTTAGTAGCACTCTCACCTGGAGAGTGCTAACGCCAATGATTAGCACTCGACCCCCGCGAGTGCAAGCGGCTTCGAGCAACGCCCCGCCGACTTCGCGCCAGGGGCCGGGCGGCACAAGGGTCCCGGGGGCCCCACGCAGGAGGGGCCCACATCCCGTGTCCGGGATGTGGGCCCCTCCTGCGTGAGTGCGTCGGTGGTCGATCGCGCTTGGACTCAGCCGGCCGCGAGCTTGACCATGTCCGCCTGCGGGCCCTTCTGGCCCTGCGAGATCTCGAACTCGACCCGCTGACCCTCTTCAAGGGTGCGGTACCCGTCCATCTGGATGGCGCTGTAGTGGACGAACACATCCGCGCCACCGTCGACCGCGATGAAGCCGTAGCCCTTCTCCGCGTTGAACCACTTGACGGTGCCCTGAGCCATGCCTAACTCCCCTATTACTGGCCCTTGCGCAGATCCGCACTTCGCGGACCCGGGTCAGAACTTGCGCCGGAACGCCTCGACCGGGGCTGAATGTATCCGCACCGCTGCTGTCTGCAACAGGTCAATCCGACGAGAATTCTGGACACGCGGAAACATTGAAATAGAGTGAAAATTTGGCATATTCCAGGGCAACTCGGGCCTGACAATCCACGCCAAAGCCCCAAAGCGCGCGCACATGTTGACTCAATGTCAACCCTCTCGCGACCCGCTCATATGCGGCGGGCAAGACCAGCGGAGGGGACTTCCCCAACTCTACCGCGACCAATCAAGCAGAATTGCCCCCTCCGCTTATTGGCGGAGGGGGCAATTCGGAAAAGCGGTCACCCCGGAAGGGCGCGGTCCGGCGGGGATCAGCCCCCGGCGACGGCCGGAATGATCGAGACGCCGGCACCGTCGGGCGTCGCCGTCTGCAGGCCGCCCTCGAAGCGCACGTCGTCGTCGTTGACGTAGACGTTCACGAAGCGGCGCAGCTTGCCCTGGTCGTCCAGGACGCGCGCGGCGATGCCCGGGTGGTTCTTCTCCAGGGAGTCGATGACCTCGGCCAGGGTCGCGCCCTCGGCCGGGACCTCGGCCACGCCGCCGGTGTAGGTGCGCAGGATGGTGGGGATGCGGACGTTGACGCTCATGGCGCTACCGCCTTTCCGGGTGTCGTGGTGGAGGTCAGGCGAGGTTGGCGGCGCGGAAGGCGTCCAGGCTCGGGCGGATCGTGGCGGTCTGGCCGCTGTCGGCGGCCACCGCCTCCAGGGTCTTGAGGCCGTCGCCGGTGTTCAGGACCACGGTGGTCAGCGCCGGGTCCAGCTGCCCGTTCTCGATCAGCTTCTTCGTGACGCCGACGGTCACGCCGCCCGCGGTCTCGGCGAAGATGCCCTCGGTCTGGGCGAGGAGCTTGATGGCCTCGACGACCTGCTCGTCGTTGACGTCCTCGACGTAGCCGCCGGTGCGCCGGGCGATGTCCAGGACGTACGGGCCGTCCGCCGGGTTGCCGATCGCCAGGGACTTGGCGATGGTGTTCGGCTTCTGCGGGCGGACCACCTCGTGCCCGGCCTTGAAGGCGGTGGACACCGGGGAACAGCCCTCGGCCTGGGCGCCGAAGATCTTGTACGGCTTGTCCTCGACGAGACCGAGCTTGATCAGCTCCTGGAGACCCTTGTCGATCTTCGTCAGCTGGGAGCCGGACGCGATCGGGATGACGATCTGGTCGGGCAGCCGCCAGCCGAGCTGCTCGCAGATCTCGTAGGCGAGGGTCTTGGAGCCCTCGCCGTAGTACGGCCGCAGGTTGACGTTGACGAAGCCCCAGCCCTCGCCCAGCGGGTCGCCGATGAGCTCGGAGCAGAACCGGTTGACGTCGTCGTAGTTGCCCTCGATGCCGACCAGGTCGCCACCGTAGACACCGGCCATGACGACCTTGCCCTGCTCCAGGTCGTGCGGGATGAACACGCAGGAGCGGAAGCCGGCGCGGGCGGCCGCGGCGCCGACGGCGCCGGCCAGGTTGCCCGTGGAGGAGCAGGACAGGGTGGTGAAGCCGAAGGCGCGGGCGGCCTCGACGGCGATGGCCACGACACGGTCCTTGAAGGAGTGCGTCGGGTTGCCGGAGTCGTCCTTGACGTACAGCTTGCCGGTGACGCCGAGCTCCTTGGCCAGGTTCGCGGCGTCCACGAGCTTGGTGAAGCCCGGGTTCAGGCTGGGCTTGGAGGCCACGTCCGCCGGGACGGGCAGCAGCGGGGCGTAACGCCAGATGTTGTCGGGGCCGGCCTCGATCGCGGCGCGCAGGGCCTCGGGGTTCCCGAGGGGCAGCTCGTAGGCGACTTCCAGCGGTCCGAAACACTCGGCGCAGGCGAAAATGGGACCGAGCTCGAAGCGGGTACCGCACTCGCGGCAGGAAAGGCCGGTGGCGGGTCCGAGATCCACGGAATCCAGGTCGGCAGAGGTGGCGACGGTCTGTGCAGCCATGATGGCGAGGCCCTTTCTCCTCATCTTCCCCATGGCGCACTTCGCCATGAGACGGAATTGGCACCTTCCCTAGCCGGGGACCCCGCGGGAGTGCGTCTCAGACGCATCGCGAGAACCGACTGGAGGGTTGCCGGGGCTTCAACGGGCCGTATCCCTCTGCCCCTCTGGATGAGCGGTATGGCACCGGGCGGCGCGCAGGGCGCGTCCGGGCGTTTGTACGCGGGACCCCCGGCATGCGGTGGTCCTTCGCGTTGTTCAAGACTGTAACCGAAGGTCCGGGTGGTTGAGACAGCCGTCCGAACCGCGAGATGGATCACTTTTCGGTCCAAACCACCGATGAAGCAGGGAGTCCCGAGAGTGCTGGAAGAGGTGGAGCGCTGGCTGGCCGCCCGCTCCTGGTCCGCAGCCGACCGACCGCTCGACCAGCTGCTCGACCGGAAACGGGCGGCGGGCACGACGGTCAGCGTGGTGCTGCCCGCCCTCGACGAGGAGGCCACCGTCGGGCGGATCGTCGAGGTGATCCGGCGCGACCTGATCGAGGGCCCGCCGATCCCCCTCGTCGACGAGCTCGTGGTGATCGATTCCGGCTCGACGGACCGTACGGCGAAGGTCGCGGCCGAGGCCGGCGCCCGGGTGGTGCACCGCGACGACATCCTGCCGCGGCTGCCCGCGCTGCCCGGCAAGGGCGAGGTGCTGTGGCGCTCGCTGCTCGCCACGAGCGGCGAGGTCGTCTGCTTCGTGGACGCCGACCTGCGGGACTTCTCGGCGGCGTTCGTGTCCGGGATCGTGGGCCCGCTGCTCACCGATCCGCAGGTCCAGTTCGTCAAGGCGATGTACGACCGCCCGCTGGGGGACGCCCCCGGCCAGGGCGGCCGGGTCACCGAGCTGGTCGCGCGGCCCCTCCTCAACCTGCACTGGCCGCAGCTGGCCGGCTTCGTGCAGCCGCTGGGCGGCGAGTACGCCGTACGGCGCTCCCTGCTGGAGCGGCTGCCGTTCCCCGTCGGGTACGGGGTGGAGCTGGGGCTGCTCGTGGACGCGCTGCACACGGTCGGGCTGGACGCGCTGGCCCAGGTCGACGTCGGGGTCCGGCTGCACCGGCACCAGGACGGGCAGGCACTGGGCCGGATGGCCGCCGCGATCTACCGCACGGCGCAGCTGCGGCTCTCGCGCGGGCACCTCGTGCGGCCGGAGCTGACGCAGTTCGAGCGGGGGCCGGACGGGTTCGTTCCGCGCACCTATCCGGTGGACACCGAGGAGCGGCCGCCGATGGTGGAGATCAAGGAGTACGCGGGGCGCCGCGTGGCCTGACCGGGGGTCCGGGCCGGGAATGATCCTCGCCGCGCTCGGCGTACACGCGTTTGACCGGGGGCGGGCCTGGCTAGGTTGGCCGCATGGCTTCTCAGGCTTCTCAGGTACTCGTCGCCGCGAACCGCGGCCCGCTCTCGTACGCCCTCGAACAGGACGGCACGCTCAGTACCCGGCGCGGCGGGGGCGGTCTCGTCTCCGGCCTCTCCGCGGCCCTCGCGCGGCAGCCGGAGGCCCTGTGGATCTGCGCGGCCCTGTCCGACGCCGACCGGGAGGCGGTCCGCCGGGGCGTGTCCGAGCCGGGCGTGCGGATGCTCGACATCGATCCGGGGGTGTACGACGACGCGTACAACGGCATCGCCAACTCGGTGCTCTGGTTCACCCACCACCACCTGTACGACGTCCCGCGCGAGCCGGCCTTCGACGCGGAGTTCCGGCGGCAGTGGCAGTCGTACGCCGCCTACAACCGGGCCTTCGCCGAGGCGCTGGCGGAGGAGGCCGCGCAGGGCGCGTCGGTCCTCGTCCAGGACTACCACCTGGCGCTGGTGCCGGGAGCGCTCCGCGAGCTGCGGCCCGACCTGCGGATCTCGCACTTCACGCACACGCCGTGGGCCTCGTCCGAGTACCTGGACATGCTCCCGGACGACGTCCGGCGGGACCTGCTGTGGGGGATGCTCGGCGCGGACGTGGTGGGCTTCCACACCTGGGCCTGGGCGGACCGCTTCCTCGGCTGCGCGCGGCTGGACGACGAGCGGGGCGTCGCGGAGCCGAAGTCCGCGGCGGAGTCCCGGTACGTCGAGAAGTCCCCGCTGGGGCCGGTGCGGCACCGGCGGACGGAGGTGCGGGTGTTCCCGCTGGGCGTGGACGGGGACGACCTGCGGGCGCTGGCGCACCGGCCGGAGGTCGACGACAAGCTGGCGGGGCTGCGGGCGGAGGTCGCGGGCCGCAAGACGATCGTCCGCGTGGACCGCACCGAGCTGTCGAAGAACATCCTGCGCGGCCTGCTGGCCTACCGGGAGCTGCTCACCGGGCACCCCGAGTGGCGCGGCGCGGTGGTGCACCTGGCGTCCGCGTACCCGTCGCGGCAGGACCTGAAGGTGTACCGGGACTACACGGCGGCGGTCGCGGAGCTGGCGCAGGAGATCAACGCGGAGTTCGGCACGGAGGACTGGCAGCCGGTGCTCGTGTCGGTGAAGGACGACTTCACGCGCTCCCTGGCGGCGTACCGGCTGGCGGACGTGGCGCTCGTGAACCCGGTCCGGGACGGCATGAACCTCGTCGCGAAGGAGATCCCGGTGGTGTCGGAGGCGGGCTGCGCGCTGGTCCTGTCGACAGGGGCGGGAGCCTACGGGGAGCTCCGCGAGGACGCCCTGACGGTGAACCCCTTCGACGTGTCGGCCACGGCCGAGGCCCTGCACGCGGCCCTGTCGATGCCGGCCGCGGAACGCGCGGAGCGCACGAAGCGCCTGGCCGCCGCCGCCACGGCCCTCCCCCCGTCGCCCTGGTTCGAAGCCCAGCTCGCGGCCCTCACGCCCGACGCCTGACCGCACACCCCCGCCGCGGCGCTCCGTGCGGGCGCCGCGGCGGGGTCGGTGGCGGGGTCAGCGGGTGAGGGCCCTGGCCAGGGTGGCGAGGAGGGCGACCACGTCCGCGGGGCCGTCCAGGACGATGTCCGCGCGGGCGGCCAGCTCCGGGACCTCCGCGGAGCCACTGCACACCAGCAGGCCCGGCAGACCGTCGGCCCGCCGCTTCTCGACGGCGGAGAACGCCGCGAGGTCTCCCAGGTCGTCGCCCGCGTACAGCACCGCCTCCGCGTCCCGCTCCGCGAGGAACTCCGTCAAGGCGACGCCCTTGTCCATGCCGGGCGGCCTCAGCTCCAGGACGGCCCGTCCGGGTTCGACCATCAGCCCGTGCCGTGCGGCCAGCTCGGCCAGGGGTTCCCGCAGGGCCGCGAACGCCCTCTCGGGGTCCTCGGCGCGGCGGGTGTGGACGGCCAGCGCCCGGCCCTTCTCCTCGATCCAGGTTCCGCGCCAGGCGCCGATGGAGTCCAGGAAGCCGGGCAGCTCGGCCCGTACGGCCGCGACGCCGGGATGTTCGGCGGGGGCGTGGACGATCCCGGTGACGGCGTCCCAGCGCTCGGCCCCGTAGTGGCCGAGGACCACCAGGTGCTCCAGCCCGGGCACCCCGGCGAACCCGCCGTACCGTACGGCGACCCCGGCGGGCCGGCCGGTGACGACGGCCACGGCGGCGACCTCGGGCGCCAGCGCGGCGAGCGCCGGGACGGCGTCCGGGTGGGCGCGGGCCTGGTCCGGGTCGGGAACGATGTCGGCGAGGGTGCCGTCGAAGTCGAGGGCGACGACCGCCCTGCGGGGTGCGCGGAGGAGGGCTTCGAGGCCCTCGCGTCCGGCAGCGGTGACGGGCACGGGCATCGGCAGGTCGTGCGGACGGCTCCCCATACCGATGACCCTACCGGCGTAGTCCGCCCTCCGCCCAGACCGCCTCCGCCCCGGCCGCCGCCGAAGCCGCTCGCAGCCGTCCGGAGCCGTCCGGTGCGCCCCGCCCGGGACCGCCGCCGGCCGTGGGCGCGGCGAGGTTACCTGCGGCCCCGCTGGGCCTCGCGGAGGCGCCGGAGGCGGTTCACCGTGCCCGGGGCGTGGGCCAGGGCGCGGGGGTCGTCCATGAGGGCGTTCAGGAGCTGGTAGTAGCGCACGGGCGTCAGGCCGAGGGCCTCGCGTATCGCGCGTTCCTTCGCGCCGGGCCCCGGCCAGGTGCGGCCCTCGTAGGCGAGTACGGCGGCCTCGGTGGCGGTCAGCCGTGCCGCCGGCCGCTCCCCCACCTGCCCGTCGTCCGTCATACGGCCAGATTAACGCCGACCGCCGACACCGCCCGCGGGGCGGCCGGCCGGTCGCCGCCGGCCCCGCCCGCCGCCGCCGGTCAGCGGTCGCCGTCCTCCTTGCGCGCCTTCGTCGCGATGTCCTCCAGGACCTTCGCGGGCTGTCCGCCGGGCTTCACGACCTGCCCGATGTTCTCCTTCACGTCCTCGCTGACCCCGGCCCAGGACTTCTTGCCGACGGGGTAGAGGCGGGCGTTGGGCAGGGCCGTCAGGAAGGTCTTCAGCTGGGCCGCCGAGCCGCCCGTGCTCGCTTCCATGGCGCGGTAGCCGCTGGTGGTGACGGGCAGCAGGTCGTACTGGTTGGTGAAGGCGGTCACGTTCTTCTGCGAGTACAGGTGGTCCAGGAACTTCCCGGACTCCTTCCTGTGGCCGTTCTTGAAGGCCATGACCCAGTCCGCGACGCCCATCGTGGAGTGGTCGGTGCCGTCGACGGTGGGCATCTGCACCATGCCGAACTTCACGCCCTTGCCCGCGGCCTGCTTGAGCAGCGTGGGGTGGCCGTTGAGCATGCCGACCTCGCCCTTCGTGAAGGCGTCGAAGGCGGCCTGGCGGTCGAGCTTGCCCGGTTCGACGGAGCCGGTCAGGCCCTGGCCGACCAGCTTGTCGCGCAGGAACTCGAAGGCCTTCACGTTCTCCGGGGCGTCGATCTGGTACGCCTCCTCGTTGTCCGTGTAGCCGCCGCCGCCGGCGAGCATCCACATCATCGACTCGGCCTGGGCCTCCTCGCGGCCCAGGGGCAGCGCGAAGGGCGTGGGGACGTTCGCGCCCTTGAGCTTCTTGGCGGCCGCCTCCAGGTCCGCCCAGCTCTTCGGCTGCCAGGGGGTCGAGCCGTCCTTGGGTATGACGCCGGCGTCGCCGAGGAGCTTGGTGTTGTAGAAGAGCAGGCGGGTGCTGGCCACGAAGGGCATGCCGTACTGGACGCGCTTGACCTTGCCGGCGTCGGCGAGCGGGGCCAGGAAATCGGCCTCGGTGTTCACGGAGAGCAGTTCGTCGACGGTGTAGAGCTTGCCCGCCTCCGCGTAGTCGGCGTAGGCGCCGATCTGCGCGATGTCGGGGGCCTTGCCCGCCTTGACCATCTCGGCGACCTTGGCGTCGACCTCCGACCAGGAGTAGACGCTGACCTCGACGTGGACGCCGGGGTTGTCCTCCTCGAAGGCCGTGGCGAGGCCCTTCCAGTACCCGGCCGAGGAGTTCTGCGGATTGTCGCCGTAGTCGGCCGCCACGACCCGCAGGGTCACCTCGTTGTCCCCGGTGAGGCTTTCCAGGCTGCCGCAGCCGGTCAGCGTCACGGCGGTCAGGCACAGCACGGCGCCGGACGCGGCCAGGCTCAGGTAACGGCCCTTCACGGTTCTCGATCCACCCCTTGTCGTACGTACGATTCGACGTAAGGTCTACACCACTTTGGCGGTCCCCTCCCACCTGCGACGCGCGCCGCGCCCGGACTGTGTCCGGACCGTATCCGGACCTGGGTCCCGAATTTGTATGGCCACTCAACAATCCCTCCCAATGGACTAGACCTTTGCCCGCCGAGCACGCGAGACTGTCACCTGTGAAACCCGTGAAACACGTCATCGCCCTCGATGTGGGCGGCACCGGGATGAAGGCCGCCCTCATCGCCGAGGACGGCACCCTGCTGCACGAGGCGCGCCGCGCCACCGGCCGCGAGCGGGGTCCCGAGGCCGTCGTCGAGACGATCCTGGACTTCGCCTCCGAGCTGCTCGGCCTCGGCCGGGAACGCTTCGGCGCGGCCGCCTCGGCCGCCGGCGTCGCCGTCCCCGGCATCGTCGACGCCGAGCGGGGCACCGCCGTCTACGCCGCCAACCTGGGCTGGCGCGACGTACCGATGCGCGAGCTCCTCAGCAGACGCCTCGGCGGCATCCCGGTGGCACTGGGCCACGACGTGCGCACGGGCGGGCTCGCGGAGGGCCGCATCGGCGCGGGCCGCGGCGCCGACCGCTTCCTGTTCGTCCCGCTCGGCACGGGCATCGCCGGCGCCATCGGCATCGCCGGCCGCATCGAGGCCGGAGCCCACGGCTACGCGGGCGAGATCGGTCACATCGTGGTCCGGCCCGGCGGCCCCGCCTGCGGCTGCGGGCAGTACGGCTGCCTGGAGACCCTGGCGTCCGCCTCCGCCGTCAGCCGCGCCTGGGCGGCCGCCTCCGGCGACCCCGACGCGGACGCGGCGGACTGCGCGAAGGCCGTCGAGTCCGGCGACGCGCGCGCCCGCGAGGTCTGGCTGGCGGCCATCGGCGCCCTCGCCGACGGCCTCGTCACCGCGATCACCCTGCTGGACCCGCGCACGCTGATCATCGGTGGCGGGCTGGCGGAGGCGGGGGAAACCTTGTTCACACCACTTCGGACGGCCGTCGAGGAACGCGTGACGTTCCAGCGGCTGCCCGAGATCGTTCCGGCGGCCCTCGGGGACACCGCCGGATGCCTGGGCGCAGGGCTGCTCGCCTGGGACCTACTCGCCACGGAGGTACCTGCCTGATGTCCGGAAGCTCACACAGCACCGTTCTGTCGGGCGCCAGGGTGGTGCTGCCGACCGGCACCGTGGCCAACGGCCGGATCATCGTCGCGGGCGAACGCATCGCGGGCAGCGCCGACGAGGGCGCCCGCACCGTCGACCTGTCCGGGCACTGGATCGTCCCCGGCTTCGTGGACATGCACAACCACGGCGGCGGCGGGGCCTCCTTCACCTCCGGGACGGCCGAGGACGTCCTCAAGGGCGTCCGCACCCACCGCGAACACGGGACCACCACCCTCGTCGCCTCCACGGTCACCGGAGACCTCGACGAACTGGCCCGGCGCGCCGGACTGCTGGCCGAACTGACCCAGCAGGGCGAGATCGCGGGCATCCACTTCGAGGGGCCGTTCATCAACCCCTGCCGCAAGGGCGCCCACAAGGAGGACCTGCTCCGCGACCCCGACCCGGCCGAGGTCCGCAAGCTGATCGACGCCGCGCACGGCGCCGCCCGCATGTTCACCCTGGCGACCGAACTGCCGGGCGGACTGGACTCCGTACGGCTGCTCGCCGAGCACGGCGTCATCGCCGCGATCGGCCACACGGACTCCACGTACGAACAGACCCGGCAGGCCATCGACGCGGGCGCCACCGTGGCCACCCACCTGTACAACGCGATGCCGGGCCTGGAACACCGCGCCCCGGGCCCGATCGCCGCGCTGCTGGAGGACGAGCGGGTCACCGTCGAGCTGATCAACGACGGCACCCACCTGCACCCGGCGATGCTGGAACTGGCCTTCCACCACGCGGGCGCCCACCGCGTCGCGCTGATCACCGACGCCATGGACGCGGCCGGCTTCGGCGACGGGATCTACCACCTCGGACCGCTGGAGGTCGAGGTGAAGGCCGGTGTGGCCCGGCTCGTCGAGGGCGGCTCCATCGCCGGCTCGACCCTCACCCTGGACACCGCCTTCAAGCGCTCGGTGACCCTGGACCGGCTCCCCGTCGAATCCGTGGTCCAGGCGATCTCCGCCAACCCGGCCAAGCTGCTCGGCCTCTACGACCAGGTCGGATCGCTGGACCCGGGCAAGTACGCCGACCTCGTCGTCCTGGACGCCGAGTTCGACGTCAAGGGCGTCATGCGGCGCGGCGAATGGGTCGTCAGCCCCGTTGCCTGAGCGCCCGTCCGGCCGTACGGACGGAGGCCACCGGCCCGTGGGACTGGGCTGACCGGCCTCCGTTTGGCATGATCCCGGCACACACCGAAACCGGGACTGGTCATGATCCTCACCGTGACGCTCAACACCGCGCTGGACATCACCCACCGGGTGCCGCGCCTGCGTCCGCACTCCACCCACCGCGCCACCGACGTCGCCGAACGCCCCGGCGGCAAGGGCCTGAACGTGGCCCGGGTGCTCGCCGCCCTCGGCCACGAGGTCACGGCGACGGGCTTCGCGGGCGGGCCGTCGGGCGCGGTCGTCCGCGAACTGCTCGCCGCCTCGCCCGGCGTGACCGACGCCCTGCTCCCCTGCGCGGGCAGCACCCGCCGCACCCTGGCCGTCGTCGACGAAGCCACCGGCGACACCACGCAGTTCAACGAGCCGGGCCCGCAGATCACCGCCGCCGAGTGGGCCGCGTTCCTCGCCCACTACACCGAACTCGTCGCCGGGGCCCGGGCGGTGGCCCTGTGCGGCAGCCTGCCGCCCGGCGTACCGGTCGGCGCGTACGCGGCCCTCGTACGGACCGCCCGCGCGGCCGGCGCCCCCGTGCTCCTGGACACCAGCGGCGAGGCCCTGCGCCGCGGGATCGCCGCCCGCCCCGAGATGATCAAGCCGAACGCCGCCGAACTCGCCGAGCTGACCGGCTCCCGCGACCCGCTCCCCGCCACCCGCGACGCCCGCCGCCGGGGCGCGCACGCGGTGATCACCTCCCTGGGCCCCGCCGGACTCCTCGCCGCCACCCCGCACGGCACCTGGCAGGCGGCCCCGCCCCGCGCCCTGACCGGCAACCCGACGGGCGCGGGCGACTCCGCGGTGGCGGGCCTGCTCTCCGCCCTGACGGAGGGCCTCGACTGGCCGGCCCGCCTCACCCGCGCGGTAGCCCTCTCGGCAGCCACCGTCCACGCCCCCGCCGCAGGCGAATTCGACCCCCGCACCTACGAAGAGGTACGGGGGTCGGTGAAGGTCACGGCCGGCTGAGGGCCGGCGGGTGCGGGATCAGCCCTGTTCGAGCCAGAGCTGGTCGATGTTCACGTTGCACTTGTTCCCGGTCTCACACGACATCTTTATCGTGTTGGTGCCCTTGTTCAGGGTGACCTGGCCCCAGGTGGTCTGCCAGCCCTTCTCCCAGTCGCCCTTCGGCGACTTGGCGAAGTTGCGCATGTTGAGCGGAGTGCTGTTGGGCTTCCCGTTCACCGCCAGGGTCGCGTTCGCGTCCTCCCCCGGGATGCCGAAACGCACGTAGAAGCGGTACGTACCGGCCTTGGGCAGATCCAGCGTCCAGGTCAGTGCGGCACCGGGCTGGTTGAAGTTGCCGACGTACTGGCCCCCGCCGCTGTTGGCACCGGGGACCGCCGTCATCAGGGTCGCACCGCCCGTGAGGGCCATGCCCGCTCCGGCGGCCTCGCCCTTCGGCAGCGGGGCTTCCGAAGGCCGCGGCGAGCGGCTCGGCTCCGGGGAGCCGTCGGACTTCTGCGGGGCCGCCGACTGCTGGGGCGGGGTGTCCGCCTGGTTCTTGTCGTCTTCCTTGCCCTTGTCGCCGAAGGCCAGCGCCGCGCCGATGCCGATCGCGACCGCCGCGACCACGGCCACCGCCGCGATCAGGAGCCCCTTGCGGCTGGAACCGCCGCCGCCACCGGCGCGGCCGCCGCCCGGGGGCTGGATCGTCTGCGTCTGGGACTGCGGGGACTGCTGCTGCGGGACTCCGTAGCCGCCGGCCTGGAGGGCTTCGGGGGCCTGATACTGGGCCTGGTAGGACTGCGGGGCCTGCTGCTGGGGCGGAACGGGGCCGCGCTGGCCGCCGTACGTCCGCTCACCGACCGTGCGGACCTGGTTGTACGAGGTACGGGGGACGCCGGGCTGTACGCCGGGCTGACCGCCGACCGACGGGCCGGGGTAGCCGTATCCACCGCCCGTCCCGGGCGGGGTGGCTCCGGCGGCCTGGCCGTCCGCGTAGAGGTAGCCGAACGGATCGTCGTCCTCGGGCTGGTTCGCCCCACCGTGCGGGCCGTTGTTCGCGGGCGTCGTCATCGCAGGTCACTCCTTTCGACCCACGGGAGCCTACCCCGAACACGTGCACCCACGGGCGGCCGATCGCCTCAGCCGGCCCTGCGGTGCGCCTTGGACCGGGACCGCTTCTCGATGTACATCCGCTGGTCGGCGGAGCGCAGCACCTCGTCCGCGGACATCCCGCAGCTGGCCCAGCCGATCCCGAAACTCGCCCCCACGCGCACCGCACGCCCGTCCACCCGGATCGGCGGGATGATCGCGTTGCGGAGCCGCACGGCGAGGTCCGCGGCGTCGGCGGCGCCCAGTCCGTCGGCGAGGACGACGAACTCGTCACCACCCAGCCGGGCGACGGTGTCACCGTCCCTGACGCCCGTCGTCAGCCGCCGGGCGACCTCGATCAGGACGGCGTCGCCGGTGTGGTGCCCGAACCGGTCGTTGATCGACTTGAAGCCGTCGAGGTCGCAGAAGAGCACCGCGAGGCCCTTCGTCCCGTCGTCGACGTCCGAGGCGGGGGCGACGGTGTGCACGTGGTGGTCGTACGGGCCCTCCGCCCGGCCCGGCGGCCCGCCCGGGAAGTCGGGGAACTCGGCGAAGTCGACGGGGTGGGCGCCCGGGAACCCGTGGGGCGCCTCGGGCTGAAAGCCGTGCTCCGCGGCACCACCCGCCACGGGCCGCGCCTCGAAGGCGGCGTCCAGGGCCTCGACGGCCGTGGCCATCACCGACTGCGGCCGCCGGCACAGCCGGGCCCCGAGCCGGGCACGCAGCTCGGCGCTGTTGGGCAGGCCGGTCAGGGAGTCGTGGCTGGCCCGGTGCGCGAGCTGGAGCTCGTGCCGCTTGCGTTCCTCGATGTCCTCGACGTGGGTGAGGAGGAAACGGGGCCCGTCGGCGGCGTCCGCGACGACCGAGTTCCGCAGCGAGACCCACACGTACGTGCCGTCCCGCCGCCCGAGGCGCAGCTCGGCGCGGCCGCCCTCGGCGGAGGTCCGCAGCAGCGTCCCGATGTCCTCGGGGTGGACCAGGTCGGAGAAGGAGTAGCGGCGCAGGACGGAGGCGGGCCGGCCGAGGAGGCGGCAGAGCGCGTCGTTGGTGCGCAGCAGCCGGCCGTGCTGGTCGCCGCCCATCTCGGCGATGGCCATGCCGCTCGGCGCGTACTCGAAGGCCTGGCGGAACGACTCCTCGCTGGCGCGCAGCGCCTGCTGCTCGCGTTCCAGCCGGACCAGGGCCCGCTGCATGTTCGCGCGGAGCCTCGCGTTGCTGATCGCAATGGCGGCCTGGAAGGCGTACATCTGGAGCGCTTCGCGGCCCCACGCGCCGGGCCGGCGTCCGTTGCGCGGCCTGTCCACCGAAATGACACCCAGAAGTTCCCCGCCCGTCGCGTACATCGGGGCGTAGAGCCGGTCCTCGGGGTGCCATTCGTCCTCGAACCGCGGATCGGGGCCGTCGGTGTGCCACTGGGGGACGTCGTCCTCCAGCAGGACCCAGCCCTCGGTGTGCGGGATGAAGCGGAGGCCGTCCCAGTCCTCGCCCATGGTCAGCCGGCGGTCCCAGGAGGGCCGCGAGCCGACGCGGCCGGTGATCAGGGCTTCGGCGGCGGGGTCCCCGGCGAAGGCGGCGACGACCAGATCGCCGTCAGGGCGTACGAGGTTGACACAGGCGAGTTCGTAGCCGAGGCCCACGACGATGCCGTCCACGACGGTCTGCAGGGTGTCCGCCAGGCTCCGGGCCGTATTGAGCTCGGCCACCACCTGGTGCAGCTGCCGCAGGGTCGCAAGACGGACGTACGGCTCCGACTCGGTCTCCATTGCTCGCTCTCCCCGAGACCTCGACAGCAACTCCAGGTTTGTCATCGGCGTTTCGTTGCGGTGTCCCGTCCACTGAATCACAGTGAGCTGTGCGGCAGGTACACAGGGTCAACAAATCTTGCTCTCTGTGACTCAAGTCACATGAGATGAACAACAGGGCGCAACGGGGCCCTTGTTGGATGGGAGCGCTCCCCGTCCTTCTCGGGAGCAAACGATACGCCCGGGACTAGGCCGAGGGGCGGGGACGCGGCTCGGACCAGCGCCCGATGTGCGGCGGACGGACGCGAGACTAGCGTTCCCCACGTGCCGAAGACGATCCCGAGCCCCGTGCCCCCGAGCCCCGTACCGCAGGCCGCCGTACCCCATCCTGAGGGGGTGAGCAACGAAGAGTTCCGGGCGGCGATGTCCCGACTGGCGGCGGGCGTGTGCCTGATCACCGCGCACGAACCGGCCCTGACCTCCGACGGACCGCGCGGCGAGGACGTCGGCATGACCGCGACCGCCTTCCTGTCCGTCTCCCTGGACCCGCCCCTGGTCCTGGTGAGCCTGCGCGAGGGCTCGCGGATGGACGACCTGCTGGCGGAGCAGCCGCTGTGGGCCGTCTCCGTCCTCGCCGACTCCCAGCTCCAGGTCGCGGGCCGCTTCGCGATGAAGGGACGGATCAGCGACCGGCTGCTCTTCGAGGGCCTGCCCTGGGAGCGGGGCCAGGTCTCCGGCGCCCCGCTGCTGACGGGAGCGCTCGCCACCCTGGAGTGCCGCACCGAGTCCCGCGTCGAGGCGGGCGACCACACCCTGGTCATCGGCCGCGTCCTGACCGCCGGCCTGCCGGCCCCCGACGCGCCGCCCCTGACGTACTTCCGGGGGCGCTACCGGCACCTGGCGCCGTAGCCGCGCCGCACGCGCGCGTCCGGTGCGTCCCGCCCGCCGCCGCGTCCTGACCGCCGGCCCGCCCGGCGCGCCGGCGCGGTTACCAGTCCCGGCCCGTACGGCCGCGCTTCGTCTCGCCGCGGGCCTTCTTCTCCCGCAGGCGGCGCTCGTTGATCCCACGCGGGATCTTCGTCGCCCGACGGGCCTTCGGCGGCGGGGCCGTCGCCTCCGCGAGCAGCGAGGCCAGCCGGACCAGCGCCATCTCCCGGTTGCGGAACTGCGAGCGGTGCTCGGAGGCCCGTACGGTCACCACGCCGTCGACCAGCCGGGACGCGAGCCGCTCCAGCGCCCGCTCCTTCCACACGTCCGGCAGCGCCTTGGTCGCCGCGACGTCGAAGAGCAGCTCCACACGGGAGTCCGAGGTGTTCACGTGCTGCCCGCCCGGCCCCGAGGAACGCGAGAAACGCCAGGCGAGCTCCGCCTCGGGGAGCACGACCGAACCGCGGATGACATAGGGACCAGGCATGCGCCCTATGATCCCGCGCCCGCACCCGCCCCGTCACTCCTATTTCGTGCGGGCTTATTTCGGGCGGGAACCCCGCGGGTACCTCCTCGCGTTAGAGGAGACAGCGGTACTTTGACCGCCTGTACGTGCATGCTGGATGAGGAAAGGGACAATCCCATGGCTGTCAGCCTGTCCAAGGGCGGCAACGTCTCGCTCTCGAAGGAGGCCCCGGGCCTCTCTGCCGTCACGGTCGGCCTCGGCTGGGACACCCGTACCACCACCGGTGTCGACTTCGACCTGGACGCCTCGGCCATCGCGGTGAACGCGACGGGCAAGGTCGTCTCCGACGGCCACTTCGTCTTCTTCAACAACAAGTCCACCCCGGACCAGACCATCGTCCACACCGGTGACAACCGCACCGGCGAGGGCGCCGGCGACGACGAAGCCATCAACGTGAACCTCGCGGGCCTCCCCGCCGACGTGGACAAGATCGTCTTCCCGGTCTCCATCTACGACGCCGAGTCCCGCAGCCAGAACTTCGGCCAGGTCCGCAACGCGTACATCCGCGTCGTGAACCAGGCCGGCGGCGCCGAGATCGCCCGCTACGACCTCTCCGAGGACGCGGCCACCGAGACCGCCATGGTCTTCGGCGAGCTCTACCGCAACGGCGCCGAGTGGAAGTTCCGCGCGGTCGGCCAGGGCTACGCCTCCGGCCTCACCGGCATCGCCCAGGACTTCGGCGTCAACGTCTGACCGACGCCCGGTCCGCGGCACAGCCGCAGGCGAAGCCCCCTCCCCACCGTCCGGGCAGGGGGCTTCGCTACCGTTCGCAAGGTGATCCTCCAACCGCTCGTCCCCGTGGACGGCGCCCTGCCGGGGCCGGTCCTCACCGAAATCGCCACGCTCTACGCGACGAACCACGCGTTCTTCGAGATCAGCGGCGACTTCCCCGACCCCGCCCGCATCACGGTGGAACAGGTCGCGGCCGCCCTCGCCGACGAACTCGCCCACGACGGCGCCGAAGTACTGCTGGCCCGCTCCGCCGGCCGCCTCGTCGGCCTGGCCGCCACCCTCGACCACCACCCCGACCCGGCCTCCGAAGACCCGGACCCGTGGATCGGTCTGCTGCTCATCGACTCCACCGCGCACCGCGAGGGGTACGGCCGCGCCGTCGCCACCCTCGTCGAGGACCGCTTCCGCGCCGCGGGCCGGACGGGCGTACGGCTCGCCGTGCTCGAAGCCAACACCAAGGCCCTCGCCTTCTGGCAGGCCCAGGGCTACACGGTCCTGCGCCACGCCAAGGACCGCGAACTGGGCCGCCCCTGCACGGTGATGCGCAAGACGCTCGGCACGGACGCGCAGCCCCCGGACGCGTAGCCCCCGGAGGCGTCGCGCTCCGGGCGCCCCGGGTTCAGGAAGCCGTCGTTTCGGGCGCCTCGGGCCGGTCCTCGCCGTACAGCCACACGTCCCAGACCTCCTTCAGGTCGTGACCCGTGTGCCGCTGCGCGTACGCCGTGAACTCCGCGGTGCTCGCGCTGCCGTGCCGGTGGTCGGCGGCCCAGCCGCGCAGCAGGGCGGAGAACTTCTCGTCGCCGACCTCCTGGCGGATCCGGTGCAGCACCATCGCGCCCCGTACGTACACGGGCGTGCCCGAGATGTGCTCCGGTCCCGGCGGGGCGGCCGGCGGGAAGGCGTCCCACTCCGAGTCGGCGGCCTCGTCGACGGAGGTGTCACCGGCGAGGATCGCCTCGAAGCGGCGCTGCGCGGTCGGCCCGCCGTGCTCCTCCGCCCACATCCACTCGGCGTAGGTGGCGAAGCCCTCGTTCAGCCACATGTCCTTCCAGGACTTCGGCGAGACCGAGTTGCCGAACCACTGGTGGGCCAGCTCGTGCAGGATCAGGTTCTCGTCCGGCGCCCCGGGATAGACGGGCTTGGTCTGCGTCTCCAGCGCGTACCCGAGGGTCCCGCCCGGCAGCACGATCGTGCCGACCGTACCGAAGGGGTACGGGCCGAACTTGGCGGAACCCCACTCCACGATCTCCGGCAGCCGCGCCAGCGCGGGCGCGCTGCGCTCCGCCTCGGCGGGCGTCACCGCGTTGTAGACGGGGATGCCCGACGGGGTCCGGCCGGTCTTCACGTCGAACTTCCCGATCGCGGCGGTGGCCAGGTAGCTGGCCATCGGCTCGGGACTGTGCCAGGCGAACTCCGTCTGCCCGTCCTCGACTTCCGTGCGCGAACGCAGCTCGCCGTTGGAGACCGCCTCGTAGCCCTTCGGGACGGTCAGGGTGATGTCGTAGGAGGCCTTGTCGCTGGGGTGGTGGTTGCCCGGGAACCAGCCCATCGAACCGACCGGCTCGCCGACCCCGACCGCGCCGTCATCGGTGGTGATCCAGCCCTCCTCGGATCCGTCCGGATCCGTGACGGGCTTCGGGCGGCCGGTGTAGTCGATCTCCGTACGGAAGACCTCGCCCTTCTTCAGGTCCTTCGCCGGGCGCACCGTCAGCTCGTTGCCCGTCCGGTTGTACCGGGCTCCGGCGCCCTGCACCTCCACGCTCTCGATCTTGAGACCGCTGAAGTCGAGGTTGAAGGAGCTGAGGCCCTGCCCGGCGCGGGCGGTGATGACGGCCGTACCGTGCAGCTGCCCGTCGGCGGGGTCGTAGGCGAGGTCGAGGTCGTAGTGCTCGACGTCGTAGCCGCCGTTGCCGGCGCGCGGGAAGTACGGGTCGCGGAGCCCGGACGCGCCGGGCCGCCCCTGCACCGTGGAACCCGTACATCCCGTGGCCAGGGCGGCGAGGGAGAGCAGGGCTGCGGCGGCGGGGGCGGCGAGGCGGACGAGCCGGGGGTGTTCCACGCACTCGATCCTAAGCGGGCGGACGGGCCCGCTCCGGTGCCGTGGGGGCTTCGTGGACCACTTCTCCAGGACTACTTCTCCAGGGCGTCGACGCCCGCCTTGGCGAACTTCTCGTCGAGGTCACCGGACGGGGCGCCGGCCACGCCCACGCCCGCGACCGGGGCGCCCTTGGCCTGGACCGGGGTACCGCCGCCGAGGAACAGGGTGCCCGGGATGTCCTTCAGGCTCGGGGTCTGGGCGAGACGGCCCGCGAGGACGGAGGTCGGGGCGTTCCAGGACACGGCGGTGAAGGCCTTGCGCTGGGCCGACTCGTAGGACTGCGGGCCCGCGCCGTCGCCGCGCAGCGTGACGATGGTGTTGCCGTTGCGGTCGACCACCGCGACCGTCACCTTCTGGTTCTCCTTCTCGGCGGCGTGCAGCGCGGCCTGGGCGGCGCGGGTCGCGGCGTCGACGGTGAGGTGGGTCGAGGTGGTGAAGTTCTTGTCGTTGTCCTTCTTCGCGGCGGCGGCGGGGGCGGCGGCCGGCGCCGAAGCGGGCGCGGCGCTCGCGCTGACGGCACCGAACGTCCCGGCGCCGAGGGCGAGGGCGAGGGCGGTACCGGTGAGGACGCGGGTGCGGGTGTTCATGTCTGCTCCTGGTGGTAGGACGTCGCCCGATGGGGCGGGGCGTGGTCGGTGGGTCGTGCGTCGGCCGGCTCGTTCTGCCGCTGCTCCAAGACTCGGCCCGGATCCCGCCTCCACCCGTCGCCGTACCGGCTCCCAACGGCCACCGCACCGGCTGACCCGAGGGTCATCCGATCGGCCGATGCGCCACCCCCGCCCCCCGGTTCTCCTGATCGAACCCCTCCCCCGAACCCCACCGGGGTTCCGGAACCCACCCGGGGGTCCGGGCACCCACCCGGTTTCCGGGACCCACCCGGGGCTCAGGACCACCCGGGGCCCGGGACCCACCCGGGGCTCAGGACCACCCGGGGCCCGGAACCGACCCGGGGTCCCGGACCGCCCAGGACCCGGAACCCACCCAGGGGTCAGGACCACCCGGGGCCCGGAACCCACCCAGGGGTCAGGACCACCCGGGGCCCGGAACCCACCCAGGGGTCAGGACCACCCAGAACCCGGAACCCACCCAGGGGTCAGGACCACCCAGGGCCCGGAACCCCCGGGATCCAGATCCGGAACCCACCCGGGTGCCGGGCCCACCCGGCACCCGGGAACCCGCCCCGGCCGCCCGGCGGGGCACCGGCCGCCCGGCGGGCGGATCCCCACCGGCAACCCGCCCGGCCAGGGCAGAGGCAAGATGGATACCACCCCCACCCCCAGGAGCCCCGCCGTGAGCCACACCCCGCGGCCGCACCCCGCCGCCAGTGCCGGTGCCGATCCCGACACCCGCACCCTGGCCACCGTCATGCACGCGGCGTTCTTCCTGCTCCTCGGCGCCTCGGTCGCCCGCTTCCTCCTGCGGCACCCCGGCGAACCCCGCACCCCCTGGGTCATCGCCCTCAGCATCGCGCTGGCCCTGCTGTACGTCCTCGGCCCCGTCGTCGGTGCCACCCGCGTACCCGCCCCGGCGCCGCAGGCCGCCCGCGCCACCCGCGTACCCGCCCCCGCGCCGCAGGCCGCCCGCGCATCGGTCCCCGCGCCGCAGGCCACCACCCCCACCCTGCGCCGCCTGCTCTGGCTCGGCCTGGTCGTCGCGACCTGGGTGGTACTGGTCCTCCTCGCGCCGAGCTTCGCCTGGTGCGCCGTACCGCTCTTCTTCACGGCGCTGCGCACCCTCCCCCCACGCGCCGCGATCGTCCTCGTCGCCCTGCTCACGGTGTTCGTCGTCGCCGCCCAGCTGCGGCTGTCCACCGACTTCGACCCGAACCTGTTCCTCGCCCCGCCCGCCATCGCCGCCCTTGCCACCGCCGTCTTCGTCCACATGGAACGCCAGGCGCAGGCCCAGCGCGCACTCATCGACGACCTGATCCGCACCCGCCGGGAGCTCGCCGCCACCGAACGCCGCGAAGGCACCCTCGCCGAGCGGCAGCGGCTGTCCATGGAGATCCACGACACCCTCGCCCAGCACCTGTCCAGCCAGCAGATGCTGCTCCAGGCCGCGGACCGGACCTGGGACAGCCACCCGGACACCGCCCGCGCGCACGTCCGGACGGCCACCGGCATCGCGGCCCGCGGCCTCGCCGAGGCCCGGCGGCTCGTCCACGACCTGGCGCCGCCCGAGCTGGAGAACGGCGCCGGGCTCGCCGACGCCCTCCGCGCGCTGGACGCCGGCCCGGACATCACCGTCCGCTTCCACCTGGAAGGCGCCCCGGCCCCGCTCCCGGACCGCGCCGAATCGGCCCTCCTGCGGATCGCCCAGGGCGCCCTGTCGAACATCCGCGAACACTCGGGCGCGCGTACCGCCGCCCTCACCCTGAGCTTCCTCGGCGACCAGGTCGTCCTGGACATCGCGGACGACGGCGACGGTTTCACCGAACCCCGCAGCGCCGGCCCCGACCGAGGCCACGGCCTCCCGGCGATCCGCGCCCGCGTGCGCCAGCTCGGCGGCACCCTGACCATCGAATCAACCCCGGGCGAGGGCACCGTCCTCTCGGCCTCGATCCCCCTGGAGCCCACAGGATGACGACGATCCTCCTCTGCGACGACCACGTAGTGGTCCGCGCCGGCCTCCTCGCCCTCCTGGGCAGCGAGCCGGACATCGAGGTGCTCGGCGAGGCCGGCAGCGGCGAGGAGGCCGTGGCACTGGCCGCGAAGCTCCACCCGGACGTCGTCCTCATGGACCTCCAACTGGGCGAGGGCATCGACGGCGTGGAGGCCACCCGCCGCATCACGGCCCTGCCCGGCCCCCCGCACGTACTCGTCCTCACCACGTACGACACGGACGCGGACATCACCCGGGCCATCAGCGCAGGCGCCACCGGCTACCTCCTGAAGGCGGAACGGCCCGAGGAACTCTTCGCCGCGATCCACTCGGCGGCAGCCGGCCGTACGACGCTCTCCGCGCCGGTCGCGAGCCGCGTGATGGCCCACATGCGGGGCTCCCGGCCCACCCTGACGGACCGGGAGCTGGACATCCTGGGCCAACTGGCACGCGGCCTCGGCAACCGCGACATCGCCCGCGCCCTGTTCATCAGCGAAGCCACGGTCAAGACCCACCTGGGCCGCATCTACGACAAACTCGGCGTGGACACCCGCGCGGGCGCGGTCGCGGTAGCCAAGGAACAACGCCTCCTGCCGTCGTGAGGGGGCGGGGGCGGGGGGCGGGGCGGGGTCGGGGGACGGCGGGGTCCCCGTGATCCGCATCAGGGAGGGTTTGGTGGTTTCCCGTCAGTCTCATCGTCTCTCCGGGCTGGACCGGTCCCTCAAGGGCGCTCACTTCGTTCGCGTCGCTACGCGATGGCCTACGGCCACCCTTGACCGACCGCCCCACCCCGGAAAGCCGAAGACCGACGGGAACCCCCCAAAAGAACGGTCACGGGGAAGAGTCAGAGGAGCGGCCCCGTCAGGGACGAGACGACGGGCCGGGGGTCGGCCGACCGGGCACACGGCCCCCTCGCGGCCCCTTCCGGGACCGGGCTCCTGGCTTACCCACCCGAAATGACGACCACATCAGCCTGGGGCGCAGTCAGGCGCGTCAGATCGCTACGCGCTCCTCTCGGCTCAGCGGCAGCGGCCCGTCTGGGGCTGGACATAGGCCGCAGGAGGCATCTGTGCCCGATGTCGTCTCGGCGGCCGACGACCAGCCGTGGTCACTCCCAGGGGAAGCCTGGAGGTCTTTCCTGCCGGAGGGTGTCACCGCAGGAGTACAGGCGGGCGATAGCCGCACGTCAAGGGTGATGGGCAGGCCGTGTGGGCGGTCTATGTCCAACCCCAGACGGTCGCCGGACGCTAAGCCGAGAGAAGCGCGTAGCGATCTGACGCGCCTGACGGCATCCCAGGACGTCGTGGTCGTCATTTCGGGTGGGTAAGCCGTTGGCCTGGTCCCGGAAGGGGCCGCGAGGGGGCCGTGTGCCCGGTCGGGCGGCCCCCGGCCCCTCGGCTCATCGCTGACGGAACCTTTGGGCAGTCGGTCCCCCCTGCCCTCCTTCGGGGGCTTCCCGGCAGTCTTTGGCATTTCGTTTCGGGCCGGTCGGTCAAGGGTGGCCGAAGGCCATCGCGAAGCGAC
>NZ_JBEXPG010000019.1:0-137445 GCF_040611935.1 Streptomyces sp. NPDC006512
CATCGGCAACGACATGACCGCCGCGATCGGCCGGGTGCAGCTGCGCCGGCTGCCCGAGTTCGTGACGCGCCGCAAGGAGATCGAGGCGTTGTTTCACGTGAAACGGTCCGCGGGCGGGGCTCAAGCGGTCCGTGGGGCAGGTGCCCGGGTCAGCGGGTGGCCCCGGCGACCAGCCACCGGCCGGAGCGGGCGCGCAGCTGGAGGGTGACCATCCGGACCACCATCATCAGCGTCATCGCCCACCAGAGGGTGGTCAGGCCGCCGCCGAGGACGGGTACGAGGAGCGCCGCGGGGGCGAAGACGGCGAGGGTCACCAGCATGGCCCGGGCGAGGTAGGGGCCGTCACCCGCTCCCATGAGCACGCCGTCCAGGACGAAGACGATCCCGGAGACCGGCTGCGACACGGCCACGACGAGCAGGGCGGGCAGCAGTACGTCCTCGACCACGGGGTCCCGGGTGAACAGCGGGATGAAGACCGGGCGGGCGACGACGACCAGCAGGCCGAGCACGATCCCGGAGACGATGCCCCACTGGACCATGCGACGGCAGACCGCCTTGGCTCCTTCCGTGTCACCGGCGCCCAGGTAGCGGCCGATGATGGCCTGACCGGCGATGGCGATGGCGTCCAGGGCGAAGGCGAGCAGGCTCCACAGGGCCAGCAGGATCTGGTGGGCGGCGATGTCGGCGTCGCCGAGCCGGGCCGCGACGGCGGTCGCGATCATCAGGATCGCGCGGAGGGACAGGGTGCGCACCAGCAGGGGCGCGCCTGCCCGGGCGCAGGCGCGGATGCCGTCCTTGTCGGGGCGCAGGGAGGCGCCGTGTCGGCGGGCGCCTCGGACGACCACGAAGAGGTAGGCGGCCGCCATGGCGCACTGGGCGATGACCGTGCCCCAGGCGGACCCGGCGATGCCGAGGCCGGCGCCGTAGACCAGGGCGACGTTCAGCGCGCCGTTGAGGGCGAAGCCGCCGATGGCGACGTAGAGCGGGGTGCGGGTGTCCTGGAGGCCGCGTATGACGCCCGTGGCGGCCAGCACCATGAGCATGGCCGGGATGCCGAGGGCGGAGATCCGCAGGTAGGTGACCGCGTACGGGGCCACGGTGTCGGAGGCTCCGAAGAGGGAGATCAGCCAGGGGGCGGTGGGTACGACCGCGGCGGCCACCGCCGTTCCCAGCAGCAGGGCGAGCCAGATGCCGTCCATGCCCTGGCGGATGGCGGCCGGGAGGTCGCCCGCGCCGACGCGCCGGGCCACGGCCGCGGTGGTGGCGTAGGCGAGGAAGACGAAGACGCTCACGGAGGTCATGAGCAGGGCGGCGGCGACGCCGAGGCCGGCCAGCTGGGGGGTGCCGAGGTGTCCCACGATGGCGCTGTCCGCCATCACGAAGAGCGGCTCGGCGACGAGGGCACCGAAGGCGGGTACGGCCAGGGCGACTATCTCGCGGTCGTGCCGTCTCGGGGCAGCCTTCGACGCTGTGGTGGCCTGTGTCATGTGCTCAATCTAATCTTCCACAGGTAATGGATGCAAGGGTCTATGGATCCTTACCGACGCGCTGACTTGCGGGTTCTCCGCACCCCGTTGGAGGCGATCTTGAGACAGTGGCCAAGAAATTTCTCCCCCACAGTCAGAGAAAGCGGAAAGTGCAGGTCAGACGGGGTGTGAGGGTGGGGCGGGTGATTTTGTCCACAGCGTCGTCCCCCGGTCCGTGCACAGCTTCGGGCGACTTACCCACAGCATTGGCGCCGTCGTCCACATCTCATCCACACAGCCTGTGGATAACAAGATTGGCTGACGTCGCTCGCGGCCCTACCGTTGTGCGTTGCCCGACGCGCCGATCGCCGATCCGGGTGCCCCAAATGTCAGAGCCGTGTCGTAGAAAGAGTGGCACGGCGAGGTCCGCGTTGCGGACGGGAGGAGGCGGCCCGGTGAACATGCCCGAGCCCATGGACGACCCCTGGGCCGACAGCGGTCCCAGTGACCGTCTGCCCGCCCGTTCGCGCCGTAGCGGCGAAGGCCGCGGCCGCGGGGACCAGCAGGACGACCGGGGCCGCGAGGGCGGCTCCTGGGACGGCGGAGGGGGCGGCTTCGAGCGCGTCCCGCCGCAGGACCTCGATGCCGAGCAGTCGGTGCTCGGCGGCATGCTGCTCTCCAAGGACGCGATCGCCGACGTGGTCGAGGTCCTCAAGGGCCACGACTTCTACCGTCCCTCCCACGAGACGATCTACCAGGCCATCCTCGACCTGTACGCCAAGGGCGAGCCGGCCGACCCGATCACCGTCGGCGCGGAACTGACCCGGCGCGGTGAGATCAGCAAGGTCGGCGGGGCCTCCTACCTGCACACCCTGGTGCAGTCCGTACCGACCGCGGCGAACGCCGAGTACTACGCGGAGATCGTCCACGAGAGAGCCGTCCTGCGGCGCCTCGTCGCCGCGGGTACGAAGATCACGCAGATGGGATACGCGGCGGACGGCGACGTAGACGAGATCGTCAACAGCGCCCAGGCCGAGATCTACGCCGTCACCGAGCAGCGGACCTCCGAGGACTACCTGCCGCTGGGCGACATCATGGAGGGCGCCCTCGACGAGATCGAGGCGATCGGGTCCCGCAGCGGCCAGATGTCGGGCGTACCGACCGGGTTCACCGACCTCGACTCCCTCACCAACGGCCTGCACCCGGGCCAGATGATCGTCATCGCCGCACGTCCCGCGATGGGCAAGTCCACGCTCGCGCTGGACTTCGCCCGCGCCTGCTCCATCAAGAGCAACCTGCCGAGCGTCATCTTCTCCCTCGAAATGGGCCGCAACGAGATCGCGATGCGCCTCCTGTCGGCCGAAGCCCGGGTGGCGCTGCACCACATGCGCTCGGGCACGATGACGGACGACGACTGGACCCGGCTGGCCCGCCGGATGCCGGACGTCTCGGCGGCTCCGCTCTACATCGACGACTCCCCCAACCTGTCGATGATGGAGATCCGGGCCAAGTGCCGCCGCCTCAAGCAGCGCAACGACCTCTCGCTCGTCGTCATCGACTACCTCCAGCTGATGCAGTCGGGCGGTTCCCGCCGTCCCGAGAGCCGCCAGCAGGAGGTCTCGGACATGTCCCGAAACCTCAAGCTGCTGGCCAAGGAGCTGGAAGTGCCGGTGATCGCGCTCTCGCAGCTGAACCGTGGTCCCGAACAGCGCACCGACAAGAAGCCGATGGTCTCCGACCTCCGTGAATCGGGGTCGATCGAGCAGGACGCCGACATGGTGATCCTGCTGCACCGCGAGGACGCGTACGAGAAGGAGTCCCCCCGCGCGGGCGAGGCGGACCTGATCGTGGCCAAGCACCGAAACGGCCCCACGGCCACCATCACCGTCGCCTTCCAGGGCCATTATTCGCGCTTCGTGGACATGGCCAACACGTAGCATCCGATCATGGACGCTCTCTCTGAAGACCTGGAACTCCTCCCCGCCACCCGGCGCGCACTGCGGCACCGGATCGCCGTCGCGCAGAGCGAGGGACGAGCTCCCTCGCTGGTGGCGGCGGTCGTCCGGGGCGGCGAAGTGGTCTGGGAGGGCTCCCGCACCTCGGTGGAGGGGCACGGTCCCGACGGGAACGTGCAGTACCGGATCGGGTCGATCACCAAGACCTTCACGGCCGTTCTGGTGCTGCGCCTGCGGGACGAGGGACTGCTGGACCTCTCCGATCCCCTGGAGAAGCACCTGCCGGGCACGGGCGTCGGCGAGGTGACCGTCGCCCAGCTGCTGGCCCACGCGGGCGGGCTCGCCGCCGAGACCCCCGGCGCCTGGTGGGAGCGGAGCCCGGCCGCGCTGCGGCCCGAACTCGCCGACGTGCTGGGGGAAGAGCCGTTCAAGCACGTACCCGGCCGCCGATTCCACTACTCCAACCCCGGCTACACGCTGCTGGGTTCACTGGTCGAGGCGCTGCGGGGCAAGCCGTGGGAAGAGGTCCTGCGGGCCGAGGTCCTGGAGCCGCTCGGCCTGGACCGTACGAGCGGGCAGCCGCGGGCACCGCACGCCGGCGGCTGGGCGGTGCATCCGTGGGCCGACGTCATGATGCCCGAACCCCTGGAGGACCTGGGTCTGATGGCCCCGGCCGGTCAGCTGTGGTCCACGACGAACGACCTGGCTCGGTTCGCAGGCTTCCTGCTCCGCGGGGACGACCGGGTGCTGAGCGCGGAGACCGTCCGTGAGATGCGTACCTCCGCCGTGCCGTCGGAGCCCGGGATCGCGGAGTCCGGGTACGGGTTCGGTCTCCAGCTGGCGACGGACGGTACGCGCCGGCTGGTCGGCCACGGCGGCTCCCTTCCGGGATTCGTGGCCGGGCTGTGGCTGAGCGAGGCGGACGACGTTGCGGCCGTCGTACTGGCGAACTGCACGTCGGGGGTGCCGCCGATGACGGTCGCCGGTGACCTGGTGCGGATCGTCGCGGAGGCGGAACCGCGCTTCCCCGAGCCGTGGCGGCCGTTCGAGGAAGCCGACCGGGTACCGCTGGAGCTGTGCGGGCCCTGGTACTGGGGCACTTCGGCCAACGTGGTGCGGCTGAGGGCCGACGGCTCCCTGGAGCTGGGCCCGGTGGGGGCGACCGGTCGTGCGGCGCGTTTCCGTGCGGAGAGCGACGGCACGTGGACCGGACTGACGGGGTACTACGCGGGGGAGACGCTGCGGGCGGTCCGCCGCGAGGACGGCTCGGTGAGCCACCTCGACCTCGCGTCGTTCGTCTTCACCCGGGAGCCCTACGACCCCGAGGCCCCGGTGCCCGGCGGGGTGGACCCGCAGGGCTGGCGCGGCATCGGCTGAGACCGGCCTCAGGCCACGAGTTCACGCTCCAGCGGGGTGCGGAAGCGCGGAGTGATGCGGGCGTCGCCCACCCACGCGGCGAGCCGGGCGGCCTCGGCGGCGACCGCTTCCTCGGCGGCGGGACCGGGGGCGCCCAGTAGCCGCCAGACGATCTCCCCGTCAGGCCGCTGGGCCCACCCGCCGATGATCTCGCCGTTCCACCACACGGTCGGGCCGATGTTCCCCGCGTAGTCGAACAGGGCGGGCCGGTGGGCCGGGTCGAGGTGGAAGCCGCGGTCGGCCCAGCCCATGGCGCTGGGGTCGAGGCCGGGCAGCAGCGCCGCCCAGGGCTCCGGCGCGGGTACGGGTGCGGTGTCCCCCGGGAGTACGAGGGCCGTGCCCCCGTCGTCGAGGCGGACCTGCTCGGAGCCGACGGCCGCGAGGGCCTTGCGCACGTCGGTGAGGGTCCAGCCGGTCCACCACTTGAGGTCGGCCTCGGTGGCCGGGCCGTAGGCGTGGAGCCAGCGCCGGGCGAGCTCGGCGCGGGCCTCGGCAGCGGGTACGGCGGGCCAGGGCTGCGTGTGGACCCAGCGGTACTGGCTCGACGTCCACGACCCGCGCGGGCGGTCCCGGCGGATCCGGCCGTCGGCGGCCAGGAGGCGTATGACGCGGGTGGTGACGCCGGTCTCGGTCTCGTACTTCTTGCCCCGGCCGATGGTGATCTTCTGCCGGAGGGCGGGGACGGCGGCGGAGAGCTGGCTGCCCGTCGAGGGGCCGTGGGCGTCGAGTGCGTCGAGGGTGGCGGCCTCGGCCCTGGCCAGCCAGTCGGCGTCCAGGCCCTGACCGTCCTCGTCGAGGTGCTTGAGGAGGGTCCGCCGCTCCTTGGCCGCGATGCCCCGGGCGGTGGACGCGTCGACGTGGGGGGCGAGTGCCGACGAGACGGCGAAGAGCGTGTTGCGCATGCTCAGCAGGCGGACGAGGCTGACGTCCTCGTACAGGGCCCGCTCGATCGTCGCCGGTCCCCCTCCGGCCAGGCGGGCACGGGCGGAGAGGTAGACCGTCGCGGCGTCCGTGGCGTGCAGGGCGACCACCGCGTCGGCCGCCTCGGCCACGGTGGCGGCGTGAGCGGAGGGGGCGAGTCGGTGCCGCAGGCCGAGCCGGTGGCGACGCTCGGCGGTGGTGACGAGGGGGAGGCTGGGGCTCATCCTCCCGATCGTAGGCCGGGCTGCCGACGGGGACCCGGCCTACGGCGGAACCTTCAGAGCTGGAACTTGAACCCGACGTGGGAGGCGGTGAAGCCCAGCCGCTCGTAGAAGCGGTGGGCGTCGGTGCGCGTCGCGTCCGAGGTGAGCTGGATCAGCTGGCAGTTCTCCTGCCGGGACCGGTCGATCGCCCATTCGATGAACCGGGTGCCGAGGCCGCTGCCGCGTTCGTCGGCGTGGACGCGGACGCCTTCGATGATGGACCGGGTGGCTCCCTTGCGGGACAGCCCCGGTACGAAAGTGAGCTGGAGGGTGCCCACGACGCGCTCGCCGCGGACCGCGACGACGACGTGCTGGTGGGGGTCGGCGGTCAGGCGCTTGAGGGCGGCGATGTACGGGGTGAGGTCGTCAGGGGACTCACGGGTGGCGCCGAGCGGGTCGTCGGCGAGCATCTCGACGATGGCCGGCAGGTCCGCCTCGGTGGCGGGGCGGATGGACAGCTCGTGGGTTTCGGTCATGGGTGCGCGTTCTTTCTCTCAGCCGGCCGCGACGGTCAGCGGGGCCCAGCGTCGGGTCCAGTCGCCGGGGAGGCCGGGGATGCTCCGGGTCATCACGGCGTTGAACGCCAGGGATTCGAGGCCGCGCTCCTTGAGCCAGGCCAGCAGGTCTTCGTGGCGTACGTCGACATCGGTGCGCAGGGGCCGGTCCGTGGCGGCGGCCAGCGCCGTCACGAGGGCCTGGGCGGAGGCGGTGTCACGGGCGATCAGCGGGCCGACGACATGGGTCTCCATGTTGGGCCAGATCGCGGCGTAGCCGACGAGCTCCCCCTCGGCGTCCTCGGCGACGAGCAGCGTGTCCGCGAAAGCCGGCAGGCGGGTGATCACGTGGGTCCGGTCGGTGCCGAACACCTCGGTGTCCAGGCGGATGATCCGGGGGATGTCGCCGGCGGTGGCCGGGCGGACGGTTTCGTTGCCCGGGGCCGGAGTGCCGGCGGTGGGGCGGAAGGTGCCCCGGAGCATTTCCGCACGGCCCGTCGTGTCGAAACCGAGCTCCTCGTACAGGGGACGGCCGTACGGGGTGGCGTGCAGGGTGAGGGGGACGCCCTTCAGGACGTCGTCGCACACGTACGTCATCAGGTGGCGGCCGAGCCCCCTGCGCGCGTACCGGCCTGCGACGAGGACCATGCCGATGGCGGCGAGGTCGGGATTGGCCCGGCTGGGACCGTAGCGGGTGACGACACAGGCGGCGGCGAGTCCGTTGCCGTCGGGGGCGTCGATCCCGTAGGCGTCCCCAGCGGCGAGGAGCAGCCCCCATTTGTGTTCCTCGCGGGGCCAGTCGCGGTCCTCGGACAGATCGGCGCAGTGGCGGAGATCGTCCGGGGCCAGCGAGCGGATCGGTAGATCGGTGAGCGGTGATGAGGTCACCCACCCAGAGTGGATCATGAATCAGGCGCCAGTCCAGAGGATATGGGTGTCCGAAGCATCGCTGTTTCACGTGAAACGTCGGCCCGTTTCACGTGAAACGACCGGGTGTTTCACGTGAAACCGGAGGCCGTTTCCCGTGGAACAGGGGCGGCTTCACGGGCAGCGGCGGGTCGTTTCACGTGAAACACGCTGTTTCACGTGAAACGCAGCGGCTAGCCTCGACAGCTATGACATCGCTGCACCTCTTCGATCTCGACGGGACCCTGATGTACGGCTCGGCCGCGCCGGTCGAGATCTCACGGCAGCTCGGCGTGAGTGCCGAGATCGCCGAGCTGGAGCGGGCCTTCGCCGCCCGGGAGATCGGCCCCCACGAGTTCTCGGTGGCGGTACACGAGCTGTGGTCGGACCTGACTCCCGCGCACGTCAGGGCGGCGTTCGACGGAGCCCCGTGGCTTGCGGGCATCCGGGACGTCTGGCAGGAGATCCGTGAGCGCGGTGACTACTGCGCGGTCATCTCCCTGTCCCCGTCCTTCTTCGTGGAGATGCTGCTGGAATGGGGCGCGCACGCCGCGCACGGCTCGGTCTTCCCCGATGTGCCCTTCACCCGGCCCGTCGATCTGGCGGGGATCCTGACGCCCGAGGGCAAAGTCGGCATCGCGGACCAGCTGTGCGAACGGTTCGGAGTGGGCCGAGGGGACTGCGTGGCCTACGGGGATTCCTTGACCGACGCGGTGCTCTTCGAGGCGGTGCCGAGGTCGGTGGCGGTGAACGCGCGGCCCTACCTGGCCGAGCGGGCGACGTACGTCTACGAGGGCCGTGACCTGCGCGAGGCATACCAGCTCCTGGGCGTGGCACGCCCGGAAGTCGAGGCATCTTAAGGGGAAAGAGGGTTCGAAACGCAGAATTTCCCCATTCCCCCGCAGGGCTCTTGGCAGGCTGGCACGCTGTGAAACCCGGAACCACGGATTCGAGGCCGTGGCGCGCGTACACCGACCGAGATGTTCGAAGCGAGGCACCGCATGGACGCTCCGCCAATCAGATCGGCCAGACCGACGGGCCGGATACCCTCCGGGGGCGGTGCGAAAGAGCCCTCCCCGGATGCGGTGCTCATCCGCCGGACCCTCGCGGAAATAGCACCCGTCGCCGGCAAAGTGACCTCGTACTTCTACGCCTTGGTCTTCACCGGGCACCCCGAGGTACGAGAGATGTTCCCCGCGGCCATGGACGTCCAGCGCGACCGGTTGCTGAAGGCACTGCTGACCGCCGCCGAGCACATCGACGACCCGGACGTGCTCGTCCCGTACCTGCGCCGACTGGGTACGGGACACCGTAAGTACGGCACCATGGCCGGCCACTACCCGGCGGTCGGCGAGGCCCTGATCGGGGCCCTGTCCCGGTACGCGTCGCTCACCTGGGGGCCGGAGACCGAGGCCGCCTGGGTACGGGCGTACACCGCCATTTCCCAGACCATGATCGATGCCGCGGCCGAGGACGAGGTGAAGGCGCCCGCCTGGTGGCGCGCGGAGGTCGTCTCCCACGATCTGCGCACCTCGGACATCGCGGTGCTGACGGTCCGCCCCAACCGGCCGTACCCCTTCCTCGCGGGCCAGTACACGAGCCTGGAGACCCCGTGGTGGCCACGGGTCTGGCGGCACTACTCCTTCGCCTCGGCGCCACGCGCCGACGGCCTCCTCTCCTTCCACGTCAAGGCCGTACCGGCGGGCTGGGTCTCCAACGCCCTGGTGCGGCACGCCCAGCCGGGCGACGTGCTGCGGCTGGGGCCCCCGGCGGGGTCGATGGTGGTGGACCACAGCACCGACAACGGCATGCTGTGCCTGGGCGGCGGTACCGGCATCGCCCCCATCAAGGCGTTGATCGAGGACGTCGCCGAGCACGGGGAGCGGCGCCCGATGGAGGTCTTCTTCGGCGCGCGCAGCGACCACGACCTCTACGACAAGGACACCCTGCTGGGCCTGCAGCGCTCCCACCCGTGGCTGTCCGTGCGCCCGGTGATCGGAGGGGGGCTGGACGGCCAGCTGCCGCAGGCGGTCGGTGAGCACGGGCCATGGAGTTCGTACGACGCCTTCATCTCGGGCCCGCCGGCGATGATCCGCAGCGGTGTGGACGCCCTCAAGCGCATCGGCATCCCCGGAGAGCGGATCCGTTACGACGCGCTCGAGGAGCTGGCGGGCGTCGCCGGCTGAGACCGGCGCGGGCCCGCCCGCTCCTCCGCGTCCTAGCCCAGGTCGGGGGCGTGCATGGCGCGCACCCCCTCGATGTTGCCGTCGAGGTAATGCCGCAAGGACAGCGGCACGAGGTGGACGGCGGCGATCCCGACCCGGCTGAAGGGCACGCGGACGATCTCGTACTCGCCCTCGGGCTCGTCGATCTCGGGGCCGTGCCGTTGTGCGGGGTCCATCGATTCGAGGTGGCAGACGAAGAAGTGCTGCACCTTGACGCCGGTCACTCCCCCGGAGGCGATGTGCTCGACGGTGTCGACGAAGCAGGGCACCACATCGGTGATCTTGGCGCCGAGTTCTTCGTGGACCTCGCGGTGCAGGGCGTCGACGACGGTGGCGTCCGAGGGCTCCACCCCGCCACCCGGGGTGAGCCAGTACGGGTCGATGCCGGGCTTGGTGCGCTTGATGAGGATCAGGTCGTCACCGTCGAGCAGGATCGCGCGGGCGGTGCGTTTGACCACGGGACGTTCGGTCATGGGAGAAGAGTGGCCCGGTACACCCCTTCTGAAACGCGCCACGGCCCGAAACCGGGGGCTCACCAGTGCGCGGCGGCGCGCAGCAGCCTGTCGTGGGCCCGGGCGAGGTGGGCGAGCGCCAGGCTGCCGGCCCGTACGGCGAGGAACCAGGTGCGCAGCGGTGGCACGGGCGGCTCCAGCAGGGCCACGATCTGACCGCTGTCGAGGGCTTCCCGGCACAGGTAGCGGGGCAGGACGGCGAGTCCGGCGCCCGCACGCACGCACTCCAGCACGGCGCGCAGGTCGGGGGCGACGACGGTGGCGGCGGCCTCGGGTACGGAGTCGAAGACGGCGCTCCAGTAGCGGGTGACGAGCGGAAGGCTCTCGTGCACCTCGACGACGGGTATCCCGTCGAGCGCGCCGGGGCCCTTGTCGTGCAGGTGGGCCGGATCGACGAGGGCGGCCCAGTAGGGCGCGGCGACCAGGACCTGCTCCTCGTCGCAGAGGGCGGAGGCGGTGAACAGCTCGCCGCGCGGGCGGGCGGTGGTCACGGCGAGGTCGTGCTGCCCGGCGGCCAGCCCGTCGAGGGTGGCCTCCGCGCCGGCGGTGAAGGCGGTCCGGAACGTCTGCCCCTGGCCGACGAGCGGGGCGAGGGCGGGCAGCACCCGCAGGCACAGGAACTCGGGGGGACCGGCGAGGTGCAGGGTGCGTAAGGCTCCGGCGGACTCCCGCTCGGTCTCGGTGATGCGCAGCAGGGCGTCCAGGTGCGGGGCGGCCTTGTGGGCCAGTTCGTCGCCGACGGCGGTGGGCGTGACGCCGCGCGCGCGGCGGTGGAACAGGGGCCGGCCCAGCTGGCGTTCCAGGGTCCGGATCTGGGAGGTGACCGCGGGCTGGGACAGCCCGAGCATCGTGGCGGCCCGGGTGAACGAGCCGGCCCGGTGGACGGCGACGAAGGTGCGCAGCAGGGCCAGGTCCATGTCGGCCCCTCTCGGTGGGGGCCTTCAACTATAAATATGCCGATAGGCCCCTGTCGTTACCGTGATTGGACTCTGACGCTGAGTCAATTAGCCTTGTTCGTGTGGTTCTTCACTTGTGGAACCCGGGGCGGTCCGAGCCACCAGGGGGGAGGCTCGGACCGCTTTCCCGTGGAGTTCAGGCCCCGGAGGCCGCCTGGCCAAGGGCCCGCAGCACGTCGGCGACCAGGTCTTCGGGATCCTCGGCGCCGGCGGAGAAGCGGATGAAGCCCTCCGGCACGGCGTCGCCGCCCCAGCGTCCGCGCCGCTCCGCCGTGGACCGCACTCCGCCGAAGCTCGTGGCGTCCTCGACCAGGTGCAGGGCGGCCATGAAGCGTTCCGCGTGTGCGCGGTCCGGCAGCGTGAAGGAGACCACCGAGCCGAAGCCGCTCATCTGCCGGGCCGCCGTCTTGTGGGACGGGTCCGAGGGGAGCCCCGGGTAGCGCAGTCCGCTCACCTCGGCGCGGTCGGCGAGTGCTTCGGCGACCGCCAGCGCGTTGCCCCACTGGCGCTGGGCGCGCAGTTGGATGGTGGCCAGCGAGCGGTGGGCGAGCCAGGCCTCCATGGGCCCCGGAATGGCGCCGACGATCTTGCGCCAGCGGCGGACGGCCGAGGCGAGCTCGGGGTCGCGGCAGACGACGTAGCCGAGCAGCAGGTCTCCGTGGCCGGTGAGCCCCTTGGTGCCGCTGGCCACGGAGAAGTCCGCGCCGAGTTCCAGCGGCCGCTGCCCGAGCGGGGTGGCGAGGGTGTTGTCGACGGCGACCAGGATGCCGCCCCCGTGCGCGGCCTTCACGAGGCGGCGTACGTCGCACACGTCGAGCCCCGGATTGGAGGGGGTTTCGATCCACAGCAGCCGGGCCCCGTCGAGGGCGGTCAGCTGGGCGTCGTCGCCGGTGGGGGCGGTGCGCACGACGATCCCGTACGCCTCCATCTGCTCACGGAGCAGCGGCAGCGCCTGGTAGCCGTCGTCGGGCAGGACGACGGTGTCGCCGGTGCGTGCCTGGGAGAGCAGGACGGCGGAGATCGCGGCCATGCCGGATGCGAAGACGACGGTCTCCACGTCCTGTCCGGGCGCCTCCAGTTCGCCGATCGCGCGTTCCAGCAGGGTCCAGGTCGGATTGGTGTCGCGGCCGTAGGTGTACGGGCCGCTCACGTCGCCCGGGAGGTGGAAGTGGGCGGCGAACACGGGCCCCGGCAGGGTCGGTTCGTTCTTGACGGGCTCGGGGAATCCGGCGCGCACGGCGCGGGTTCCGTCGCCGTACCGGTCGGTCGCGGCGGCTTCGGAGGTGGGGTGGTCGTTCAAGGGGTGTGCTCCTTCACGGCGGCGCGTACCGCGTCCAGCAGGCCGGGGCTCGCGGCCTCGACCAGCTCCAGGCATTCCTCGAACCCGTCGAGGGAGCCGTAGTAGGGGTCCGGCACGTCCAGTGTGTCGGTTGTGTTCAGTGTGTCCGTCACGTGTTCCCCCGCGGCCGCCGCATCGTACGAGCGCAGCAGCCGGACCTTGCCGTCGCCCTCGTGCCGGCCGCCGGTGCCGGTGCTGTCCACCTCGACCCGGCCGTCGAGCCCGGCCTCGGTGACGTGGGAGCGGAAGACGGACTCGGCCATGGGCGAGCGGCAGATGTTCCCGGTGCAGACGAAGCAGACGCGGTACACGGGGGGCCGCTCAGTTCTTGTCGGGCAGGGCCATGTTCACGGCCCAGGAGACGAGGGAGATGATCAGGCCGCCGACGACCGCCGTCCAGAAACCGTCCACGTGGAAGCTGAGCTTGAACTGCTCGGCCAGCCAGGAGGTCAGGAGCAGCATCAGGGCGTTCACGACCAGGGTGAACAGGCCGAGGGTGAGGATGAACAGGGGGAGGGAGAGCAACTTCACCACGGGCTTGACGATGAGGTTGACCAGGCCGAATACCAGCGCGACCAGGATCAGTGTGAGGGTGCGGCGGCCCAGGCTGCTTCCGTCGTCGAGCGTGATGCCGGCGAGCAGCCAGATGGCCACGGCCAGGGCGGCCGCGTTGGCGAGCGTCTTGACTACGAAATTCGTCATGTGTCTGATCGTGGCAGAGAAGATCCCGGTCGGACATCAGCAGATCAGCGGATCCCAGGGCAGCACCGAACAAGGGGCACGACAACGATGAAGGCCTTCCGGCTGGATGAGCTCGAGGCGGAGAGGGCGGCCAACGACGGCGCCTATCTGCAATTCCTGCGGGAGCGGAACATGTCGGCCGGGCTGTACGCCCTCGACGCGGGCCAGAGCGATCCCCAGCAGCCGCACCTGCAGGACGAGGTGTACTACGTGGTGAGCGGCCGCGCCTCGATCACGGTCGGGGAGGAGACGACGGTGGTGGCCAACGGCAGCGTCGTCTACGTGCCGGCCGGGGTGCCGCACAGGTTCCACCACATCACCGAGCCCTTGAAGGTGCTGGTGGTGTTCTCACCGCCGGAGGGCTGAGGGCGCCGGTGCCGGGGTCGGACGCCCGGTTCCCCTAGGGGGCGGATCAGGGGGTTCCGGGGGCTCACGGGCCCCCGGCCGAAGCCGTGGACTCCTAGCATCGGGAGCAGGAAGTCACGGACGAGGAAGAGGTAGAAGACATGGACGGGATCCGAGCGGTGTTCGCGGGCATGCCCTGGTGGGTCAAGTGGATCGCCGTTCCGCTGCTGGCGCTCCTGGTGTTCGGCGGAGTGATCACCACCATCATCGGCACGCTGATCTCGATCGTCTTCAAGGTGCTGCTCTTCGTCGCCCTCGTCGGTGGACTGATCTTCCTGGTCAAGAAGTTCAGCGGCAGCGGATCGAAGTCCTCTTCCTCCGGGGAGTGGTAGGACCGCGGTGGTGGCAACTCCGGGGGACGGCGGGACTCCTCGCGTCGGGCGGTAGCGGCGTTGACCCATGCGGGGGAACCTGGGGTGGCAAAACGCCCACACCACGGGAATCGGCGGATAGGGTGGCAATCTGTGCCGTTCCCCTGGGCACCGTCAGCCGGTACTCCGCTCTCCACCGGCGGGCGCGTCCGGCGTCGTCGACCACCACCCCCAGGAGCCGCGGCACACGCGGGGGCGGCCCCCGCAGGGCGGGCCCCCCAGGCCCGCCGCCACGCCTGGGGGTGAGCTTTGTCTTCGGTTCACAATGCCGGTGTGCCGACCCTGATCGGTTCGGTGCAGCGGGCGCTGAGGCTGCTGGAGGCGGTGGGCTCCCATAGTGAGGGAGCTCCGGCGAAACAACTCGCGCGCGAAGCCGGGCTCCCGCTCCCCACCGCGTACCACCTGCTGCGGACCCTGACCCACGAGGGCTATCTGCGCCGGGAGGGCGGGGTTTTCGTCCTCGGGGCCGCCGCCGGGCGGCTGGCCGGTGGCGGACTTCAGCAGAAACGTCGCAGCATGATCCTCGACTCCCTCGCGCACTTCCGCGACGCGGTCGGGGCCCCCGTCTACTTCGCGGTGTACCGCGAGGGTGAGATCGAGGTCGTGGGCGTCTCGGACACCCCGGCCGGCCCGGCCTGCGAGGAGTGGGCCGATTTCCGCGAGACCGGCCACGCGCACGCCATCGGGCAGTGCCTGCTGGGCCAGCTCGACGAGAAGGCGCGCAAGGACCACTACGACCGTCACCCGGTCGAGGGCATCACCCCCTACACCGTGCGCGATGTGCACGCCCTGGAGCAGCGCATCGGCTCCCTGGAGCGGATGCAGCCGGTTACGGAGCGTCAGGAGTACGCGCTGGGAACGGTGTGCGCGGCGATCCCGATCACCGCCGGCGACACCGCCGCGACCATGGCCATTTCCCTTCCCGTGCACCAGGAAGACCGGTTGCTCTATGCGGTCGATCGGCTACGGAGTGAAGTAGGCGCGCTGTTGAGCACCCTCTCCTTCTCTATCAGTATCTGAAAACTCACTCCTTGTGATCTGCTAGCGCTTCCACCACTCTTGTCAAGAGGGCTTCGGGGGATCATTCCTGGCCACTTCCACTACAGCGGGGTAGTCCATGCGCGAGTCGGTACAGGCAGAGGTCATGATGAGCTTCCTCGTTTCCGAGGAGCTCTCGTTCCGGATCCCGGTGGAACTCCGGTACGAAGCACGTGATCCCTACGCGGTGCGCCTCACCTTCCACCTTCCCGGAGACGCGCCCGTGACCTGGGCGTTCGGCCGGGAGCTGCTTCTGGACGGCATCAACAAGCCGTGCGGCGACGGTGATGTGCACATCGCTCCCAGCGATCCGGAGGAGTTGTCCGACGTTCACATCCGCCTTCAGGTCGGCGGTGACCGGGCCCTGTTCCGGGCCGGCGCGGCCCCCCTCGTCGCCTTCCTCGACCGCACCGACCGGCTTGTTCCGCTCGGTCAGGAGCGCAGTCTCGGGGATTTCGAGGGGAACCTCGACGAGGAACTCGACAAGATCCTCGCCGAAGCCCAGCAGAACGAGCGGAACGCGGGCTGAGGAACCCGCGTCCCGTCACTCACCGTAACAACGGCGTCCAGCCGTTCAGCGCTTGCGCCGTCGGCCCCGGCCGCCGCGGACCGGCCCGGCGGCCGCCGCGGCCGCCGGGGCCGACGGCCGGTCCGCGGAGACCACCAGCGCGGCGAGCGCGGTGGTCATGGGCACCGAGGCGACGAGTCCGATCGACCCCACGAGGGTCCGTACGATCTCCTCCGCGACCAGCTCGCTGTTGGCCACGTCCCCCATGCTGCTGTTGGCGATGGTGAACAGCAGGAGCAGGGGCAGCGAGGCGCCCGCGTAAGCCAGGACCAGGGTGTTGACCACGGAGGCGATGTGGTCGCGGCCGATCCGGATCGCCGCCCCGTACAGGGCGCGCGGCCCCATCTTCGGGTCGGCCTGGTGGAGTTCCCACACGGCCGAGGTCTGGGTGACCGTCACGTCGTCGAGTACGCCGAGCGATCCGATGATCACACCCGCGAGCAGCAGGCCGCTCATGTCGATCTCGGGGTAGAGCCCGTGGATCAGGCCGGTGTTGTCGTCGGTGTTGCCGCTCAGGAACGCCCAGTCGATGAACACCGAACCGAGCAGGCCGATCAGCAGCAGCGAGGCGAGGGTGCCGAGGACGGCCACCGAGGTCCGGGCCGTCAGTCCGTGGCACATGTAGAGGGCGATCAGCATGATCGCGCTGGATCCGACGATCGCGACGAGCAGGGGGTTCGAGCCCTGGAGGATCGCCGGGAGGATGAAGAGGGTCAGAATCCCGAAACTGATCACGAGGGCGATCAGGGCGAACAGACCGCGCAGGCGGCCGACCACGACGACCGCCACCGCGAAGATGCCCGCCAGTACGGCCAGCGGGAGCTTGCGGTTCACGTCGATCACCGAGTACTGGAGGTCGCGGGGCGCGTCGGGCGCGTAGGCGACCACCACCTTCTGTCCCTGCTCCAACTGCCGTGGCGCACCCGGCTGGACGATCTCGAAGAAGGCACGCCCCTTGTCCGGGCCGGTGTCGACGACGACGGTGGCCTTCTTGCACTCGCCGGTCTGCGCGGCCTGGGCCTCGCGGCCCTCGGGGGTGGAGGTGTCGCCCGTCGGCGGAACCTGCGAGGCGTTCACGGACTTGCAGTCGACGTTCGCGAGCGCCACGACCGTGCCCTGCTGCGTCTGCCGGTCGAAGCCCACCCCGGTGCGTTCGTGCGCGGGGGCGCCGCCCGGCCAGAGGACCGCCATGCCGATGAAGACGGCCGCGGCGAAGGGGATCAGTACCGCCGCGATGACCTTGCGCAGGTGCTTGGAGACGGGGGCCGCCGGTCCGTGGCCGTGGCTGTGTGAATGCCCGTGGGAGGGCCCGGCCGCATGCCCGTGGGACGCGTGCTCGTGGCCGGTGTGACCCGTGGGATCTGTGGGCTCGGTGGGGGGCTGCGGCGAGGACGTCACCGGCAGATCATCGCAAGAGATGAGGGGGCCCACTGTTCAGCACGCCACAGATGACGCTAGCGTGGGGGCACCTTTGCACAACGCGGGAGCTCGGAGCACCGGGCTGAGAGGGCGCTGATCACCGTACGCACATGAGGATGCGTAGGGGAAGAGGCTGCGTCGACCGCCGAACCTGTTACCGGGTAATGCCGGCGTAGGGAGATAGGTCTCATGACCATTCAGGACGCACGCACGCCTGCCGTCAGCCAGGACGCCGACGACCGCACCGAGCGCCAGCCGGGCTGGCACAAGGGCTACGTGGCGGGATCCCGCCCCGACATCCGGGTGCCCGTCCGCCAGGTGCACCTCACCAACGGCAAGGACGTGACGCTCTACGACACGTCCGGCCCGTACACCGACCCCGGGATCGAGACGGACGTCCGTCGGGGCCTCGCACCGCTGCGCGAGAACTGGATCATCGGCCGCGGCGACACCGAGGAGTACGCGGGCCGCCCCGTGCGCCCCGAGGACGACGGCATCAAGCACACCTCGCCCCGCGGCGGCCTCAAGAACCTGGACGCGGTCTTCCCGGGCCGCCCCCGGCAGCCCCGCCGGGGCCGTGGCGGCGCCGCCGTCACCCAGCTCGCGTACGCCCGTCGCGGTGAGATCACGCCGGAGATGGAGTACGTCGCGATCCGCGAGAACGTCTCCCCCGAGGTCGTCCGCGAGGAGATCGCCGCAGGCCGCGCGGTTCTTCCGGCCAACGTGAACCACCCCGAGATCGAGCCGATGATCATCGGCAAGCGGTTCCTGGTGAAGGTCAACGCCAACATCGGCAACTCCGCGGTCACCTCCTCCATCGAGGAGGAGGTCGACAAGATGACCTGGGCGACCAAGTGGGGCGCCGACACGGTCATGGACCTCTCGACGGGCCGCAACATCCACACCACGCGCGAGTGGGTGCTGCGCAACTCCCCCGTCCCGATCGGCACCGTGCCGCTGTACCAGGCACTGGAGAAGGTCGACGGCCGTGCCGAGGACCTGACCTGGGAGATCTACAAGGACACGGTCATCGAGCAGGCCGAGCAGGGCGTCGACTACATGACGGTCCACGCCGGCGTGCTGCTCCCGTACGTGCCGCTGACCGCCCGTCGCAAGACCGGCATCGTCTCCCGCGGCGGCTCGATCATGGCCGCCTGGTGCCTGGCGCACCACAAGGAGAACTTCCTCTACACGAACTTCGAAGAGCTCTGCGACATCCTCGCGACCTACGACGTCACGTACTCCCTGGGCGACGGCCTGCGCCCCGGTTCCATCGCGGACGCCAACGACGCGGCGCAGTTCGCCGAGCTGAAGACCCTGGGCGAGCTGAACACGATCGCCAAGCGGCACAACGTGCAGACGATGATCGAGGGCCCGGGACACGTCCCGATGCACAAGATCAAGGAGAACATCGACCTCCAGCAGGAGATCTGCGAGGAGGCGCCGTTCTACACGCTCGGCCCGCTCACCACGGACGTCGCGCCCGCGTACGACCACATCACCTCGGGCATCGGCGCCGCGATGATCGCCTGGTGGGGCACGGCGATGCTCTGCTACGTCACGCCCAAGGAGCACCTGGGCCTGCCCAACCGCGACGACGTGAAGACCGGCGTCATCACCTACAAGATCGCCGCCCACGCGGCGGACCTGGCCAAGGGGCACCCGGGCGCCCAGGAGTGGGACGACGCCCTGTCGGACGCGCGCTTCGAGTTCCGCTGGGAGGACCAGTTCAACCTGGCCCTCGACCCGGACACGGCCCGCGAGTTCCACGACGAGACCCTGCCGGCCGAGCCGGCCAAGACCGCGCACTTCTGCTCCATGTGCGGTCCCAAGTTCTGCTCCATGAAGATCTCGCAGGACATCCGCCGTGAGCATGGCGGCGACCTGAAGGCCGACGAGATCCAGGCGGGCATGGCGGAGAAGTCCGCCGAGTTCGCCGCCGCGGGCAACCGCGTCTACCTGCCGTTGGCGGACTGACGCACAGCATGGGGGGAGTGCTGCTCCCGGCGCGGCGGAGTGTCGCCCGCCGGGAGCAGCGCCGCGTCCGGACTCTGACGGAGTGGGGGCGCGTTGCTTGACCTGGAGTGCGCTCCAGCTCCTAGAGTGCGGCCGCATGAGCATGGGATACCGAAATCTTGGCGGTACGGGCATCGAGGTGAGTGCCCACTGCCTGGGCACGATGATGTTCGGAGCGGTGGGGAACCCGGACCACGAGGAGTGCGTGCGGATCATCCATGCCGCGCTCGACAGGGGGATCAACTTCCTCGACACCGCGGACATGTACTCGGCCGGTGAGTCCGAGGTGATCGTGGGCAAGGCACTCAAGGGGCGGCGCGACGACGTCGTGCTCGCCACGAAGGTCCACTTCCAGATGGGAGAGGGACGCAACCGCAGCGGCAACTCGCGGCGCTGGATCGTGCGGGCGGTGGAGGACAGCCTGCGGCGCCTGGACACCGACTGGATCGACCTCTACCAGGTGCACCGGCCCGACCACACGACCGACGTCGAGGAGACCCTGTCGGTCCTCGGCGACCTGGTCAGGGCCGGCAAGATCCGCTCCTTCGGCTGCTCTACGTTCCCGGCCGAGGAACTCGTCGAGGCGCACCACGTGGCCGAGCGGCGGGCCCTGCCCCGGTTCCGTACGGAGCAGCCCCCGTACTCGATCCTCGCGCGGGGCATCGAGGCCGACGTGCTGCCGGTCGCCCGTCGCTACGGGATGGGCGTGCTGACCTGGAGCCCGCTCGCATCCGGCTTCCTGAGCGGAAAGTACCGGCTCGGCGGGCCGATCGACCTGACCTCGGGCCGGGCCGCCCTGACTCCGGCACGCTTCGATCCGGCGATCCCGGGCAACGTGGCCAAGCTGGAGGCAGTGGAACAGCTCGTCGAGCTGGCCGAGTCGATCGGCTGCACGCTGCCGGAACTGGCCGTGGCCTTCCCCGTCGCGCATCCCGCCGTCACCTCGGTGATCATCGGGCCGCGGACGATGGAGCAGATGGAATCGCTGGTCGCGGGAGCCGGGCTGGTCCTCGACGACGCGGTGCTCGACCGGATCGACGAGATTGTGGCGCCCGGCGTGAACCTCTACCGGCCGGACGGTGTCTGGCGTCCCACGGCGCTGACGGAGTCCCGTCAGCGGCGGCGGCCGCTCGACGAGCGCGCGGCGGCCATCTAGCTAGGCAGTGTCGTCGCAGTCCTGGCTGCCCGGCGGGGTCTGGCGCGCACGCTCGGACGCCCCTGGCTGCCCGGGCCGGTGCGGATGGCGATGTTTCACGTGAAACGGTGACGGGCCGGCCGAAGCGCACTCTGGCGTGCCCGTCACTTGGTCACTCCCGTTCGTGCTCCGGCCCGCCGAAGTCAGGGCTGGTGAAGTCCGGGGACGAGTAGCCGGGCCGGGGCCCCTGCGACGGGGATCCGGGACTGGTGAAGTCGGGCCGGGTGTAACCCAGGTTGGGGATGCGCCCGGCCCCCGGTGTGCGGGGGGTCGGATGGCCGGCGGCGCTCGGGTCGGCCAGGGCGTCCCGCAGGAACGGCATGATGCCCCGTTCCAGCAGGGCGTTGCGCCAGGCCTCCCTGGCCCGTGAGAGCTCGTCGGGTATCACCACGGTCTCCGCCAAGGTCTCCGTCGAGCTGTTGCGCAAGGCCGTCACCAGCAGCCCGATCACGGCGAAGAGCAGGGCGGCCACGGTGAGGGCCCCGAAGAGCCAACCGGCCGTCAGCATCGTCTGGGCGAAGGCGGGTTCCGGGTCGAGCATCCTCAGGCTGTAGCCCACCAGCAGGAAGATCACCATGGCGGTCCCGGCCAGGAGGGGGGCCAGGACGGCGACCACGGCGCTCACACCGGCTCCGTCGTCCTGGTCGCCCATGCCGTCCTCGCCCCCGCTCGTGGGGGCCGACAGGGCCTCGTCGCGCAGTTCCTCGCGGACCTTCACGTAGTGGTCGTACTCGGCCGCGGCCGCGGCGGTCAGCAGGGCACTGGCGTTCAAGGCCATCGTGCGCAGTTGTTCGGCGTTCAGCCGTTCACCCAGAGTGGCGAGCTCGGGCCGTTCGTCCGCGGTGCGCAGCGCCTCGTCGAGGAGGCGGTCGAACTCGGGCCGGTCTTCGGTCAGCAGGTGCGGAGCGCTGGTCATGTGCATCCCCCGATGCTCCGTACAAGCCGGTATGCCCGCGTAGACCCGGGCACCGGCACAAACGGAGGAGAGCCTGCTACGGATAGAGCGATGGTAGAGCGCCCCTGCCACGCCGTGACAGGGGCTTTGCCGAAATACCCCGCTCCGAGAACGCTCAGTCGCGCAGAGGTAGTTGAACGACGAGCAGTTTGCCCGCCATCGTGACCCCGCCGTCCATGGCGATGGCCAGACCTTCGGCGTACACGTGCGGTCCGTCCACCGCTTCCGGGCCGCGCGACTCGTCGCCGTCCTCGGTGCCCACTTCCCCGAGGAGGTAGGGGATCGGGCTGTGTCCGTGGACGACGCGTCCGCCGCCGTAGGTGCCGAGGAGTTCGCGTACGGCGTGCGGGCCGGTTTCCTCGTCGCGGAAGGCGAACCGCTTGGTGAACTTGCGGAACAGGTCCCAGGTGATGTCGGCGTCGTTGCGGTTGAGCAGTTCGTGGATGGTGTCGTTGACGTCCTCGATGGAGTCGCCGTAGTCGAGGTACGCGGTGGTGTCGGAGTGCAGCAGCAGGTGGCCGTCCTCCAGGGTGGCCGCGTCCAGCCGTGACATCCACTGCAGGTGGACGTCCTCCAGGCGCTCCATGTCGGTGCGCTGGCCGCCGTTGAGCAGCCAGGCGGCCTGGAAGGTGGCCGTACCGGCCCCTGAGTGCACGGGGGTGTCGCCGAACCGCTTGGCGCCGATGAGCAGCAGCTCGTGGTTGCCCATGAGGGCCTTGCAGTAGCCGCCGGCGGCCGCGGCCTCGGCGGAGAGCCGCATGACGAGGTCGATGACGCCGATGCCGTCGGGACCGCGGTCGGTGAAGTCGCCGAGGAACCAGAGCCGCGCGTTGCCGGCGGACCAGCGCCCGTCGGCGTCGATGAGGTCCTGCGCCCGCAGTTCCCTGACCAGCTCGTCGAGGTAGCCGTGGACGTCACCCACCACGTACAGCGGGCCGGGGCCGGAGGCCGGTGCCTCCTGGGGGACGTAGTGCACCTGCACGGTGTCGCCGGGGCCGCCCTGGGCGCCGCGGCCGATGACGGGCAGGTCGCGCTGCGTGGGGGTGTAGCCGTCGTCGGGCTCGTCGGCGACGCCCGGGTCCTCGGCGTGCGCATCGGCGTGCGCCGTGGCGCGGACGTCCGCGTGGGCCGTGGCCGTGCGCTGCTGCGGGACGGTCTCCGGCACGGGACGGGCCGCGGGGGCGGAGCCGAGGTACTCGGGGTGGCCCGCTACGTACCCGGACGCCGGGTGTGCCGGTGCCGGGGACGGGGCCGCGCCGTAGTACGCGGGGTGTTCGCCGTACGCGGGGGCATCCCCGGGCAGGCTTTTGGACGCGGTGTACGGGGCGGGTTCGCTGACCGGCACCCGGAAGTCCCGCAGCGTGTCCGTCCGCATCGCGGGTCCCTGACCGGCCCCCTGAGTCATCGACCCCTCCACCACCGTCGCGCTGCCGTACACCTGCGGACCCTCCTGACCGCTGGGGCGGAGGGTCCGTGATGTCGTGCGCCCATCATAGGAATGCAGCTCGCGCTCTGTGACGCACCAGGGGTGGTGAATCCTGGCCGGAGCCGGTCGTTCCTGCCGATTTCTCCCGATATCGGTGTTGCTGAAATCCTCGGCGGGGCCGTCGGCCCCGCCGTGCCGTGGTGTGGAGGTCAGTCCTGGGCCGGTGATCGGGGTGGGCTGACGGTGGTCCGGGGCGTCCTGCGCTGCGAGGAGGTACGGATGATGAGTTCGGTCGGGACGACCTGTTCGACGGGCCGTCCGGTGTCGACCCCCTCGATGGCGTCGATCAGCAACTGCACGACGGCGGTGCCGATGCGGCGCGGTTTGAGGGAGAGCGTGGTGATGGGCGGTTCGGTGTTGGCGTAGACGGTCGATTCGCTGCAGCAGACGAGCAGCAGGTCCTCGGGAACGCGCAGGCCGTAGCGCCGGGCTGCGGCGAGCAGGTCGGTGCCGTTGGGGTCGAAGAGCCCGTAGACGGCGTCGGGCCGGTCGGGCCGGGCGAGCAGCCGGTCGGCGGCCACCGCCCCGGCACACGGGTCGTGGGCGGGGTAGGACTCGTAGACCGGGTCCTGCCCGACCCGCTCGCACCAGTTGAGGTAGGCGGTGGTGGAGAGCCGCGTGTAGGTGTCGGTGGTGGTGCCGGTCAGCAGCCCGATGCGGCGGGCACCGGCGGCGGCCAGGTGGTCGAGGAGGCCCAGTACGGCCGCCTCGTGGTCGTTGTCGACCCAGGCGGTGACGGGGAGGGTGCCGGCCGGGCGGCCGTCGGAGACCACGGGGAGTCCCTGACGGACCAGCTCGCTGACCACGGGGTCGTGGTCGGAGGGGTCGATCACGACGGTGCCGTCGAGGGCCACGTTGGACCAGACGTCGTGTCGTGAGGTGGCGGGGAGGATGACGAGGGCGTAGCCGCGGGCGAGCGCGGCCGAGGTTGCGGCCCGTGCCATCTCCGCGAAGTACGCGAATTCGGTGAAGGTGAAAGGTTCATCCCCGTACGTCGTCACGGTCAGGCCGATGAGGCCCGACTTGCCGGTACGGAGGGTGCGAGCGGCGGCGGAGGGGCGATAGCCCAGCCGGTCGGCGACCTCGCGAACGTGGCGGCGGGTGGCGTCCGGCAGCCGCCCCTTGCCATTGAGCGCGTCGGAGACGGTTGTGATGGAGACGCCCGCTGCGGCGGCCACGTCTCTGATGCCGGCCCGGCCCTGTCGGCCGCCGACTCGCCGGGTGGTCTCGGCCCGGCTCACCTGATGCTTCCCTGCTGCTGTCATGGCGAGCCGATAGTAGGGCTCGGTGGGGTGGGTGGTCCGGGTGCATATGCACGCGTTGACAGGCACGATTCTGCATGTTTCGCCACCCCCAATGACCTTGGAAACAAAGGTCATTGGTTGCTCTGAGTAAGGGTGCCGCTTGTCTTCGGGTACGAGCATGCCAAAACGGAGCCGCTGCGGACCGTTCGCAACTCACCTGCACGAGGGACGCGCGCCACGGCGCAGGCCACCGGCGCACGCATATATGCGCGCGCTCCCCCTGTGTTCCGGGCGCCCGCCATTCTCGGATCGGCGGAATCCTCATATGGTGAGCAGTATTGAGTCGACGGTGCCGTCGACGGGACGGTCGAGGAGGACCTGCGGTGAGCGAGAAGAGCCCGAAGCTGCGCGCCGAGCTGGACGGCATTCCCACCTACAAGCCCGGAAAGCCGGCAGCCGCCGGCGGGGCCGTGGCGTTCAAGCTGTCCTCGAACGAGAACCCGTACCCGCCGCTTCCGGGTGTCCTGGAGAGCGCGGTCGCGGCCGCCGGGCGGTTCAACCGCTACCCGGACATGGCCTGCACGGGCCTGGTCAACGAGCTGGCGGAGCGTTTCGGCGTGCCGGTCGAGCACATCGCCACGGGCACCGGCTCGGTCGGCGTGGCCCAGTCGCTGATCCAGTCGACGGCGGGTCCGGGCGACGAGGTCATCTACGCCTGGCGGTCCTTCGAGGCCTACCCGATCATCACGCAGATCTCGGGTGCGACGTCGGTGCAGGTGCCGCTGACCGACGGGGACGTGCACGACCTGGACGCCATGGCCGCCGCGATCACCGACCGGACGCGCCTGATCTTCGTTTGCAATCCCAACAACCCCACGGGCACCGCGGTGCGCCGCGCCGAGCTGGAACGTTTCCTGGACCGGGTGCCCTCGGACGTCCTGGTGGTCCTGGACGAGGCCTACCGCGAGTTCGTGCGCGACGCCGACGTCCCCGACGGCATCGAGCTCTACCGCAGCCGCCCCAACGTGGCGGTGCTGCGTACGTTCTCCAAGGCGTACGGCCTGGCCGGTCTGCGGGTCGGATTCGCGGTCGCGCACGAGCCGGTGGCCGCCGCGCTGCGCAAGACGGCGGTGCCCTTCGGCGTCAGCCAGCTCGCCCAGGACGCCGCGGTCGCCTCGCTGCGGGCCGAGGACGAGCTGATGGGCCGGGTCGGCTCGCTGGTGGGCGAGCGCGCGAGGGTGCACGGGACGCTGCTCGCCCAGGGCTGGACGGTCGTCCCGGACACGCAGGCCAATTTCGTGTGGATGCGGCTGGGGGAGCGGACCGCCGAGTTCGCGGCGGCCTGCGAGAAGGCCGGTGTGGTGGTCCGGCCCTTCGCGGGCGAGGGCCTGCGGGTCACGATCGGTGAGACCGAGGCGAACGACCTCTTCCTGCACACGGCGGAGGCGTTCTTCAAGGAGATGTAGCCGCGCGGAGCCGTGGCTTCCGGAGTCGTGACTCCAGGGGCCGCGGCCTCAGGAGCGGAGCCGGGGTGTGGGCCCGGTCACGGGCCTACACCAGCTCCACGCGGATGGGGTCGCCGTCGCGGACGGTGGACAGCAGGCGGGGGTCGCCGTCGAACGAGCCGAGCACGTTGCACGGGCTCGCCAGGCGGCTCTCGCCCCCGCGCGAGATGGGAGTGGGGCCGTACGGCAGCGCGAGCGCGTCGCCCTCGGTCCAGAACGCGACCGTGCCCGGGTCGACGACCTGCCGGGCGTCGTGCTCCAGGGCGACGGAGACGCCGGTGTCGAAGTAGACCTCCTCGCCCCACGTGTTGGCGGAGGCCGAGATCGGGAGGGCCTCGGCCAGCGCCTTGCTGGTCGGGGTCTCGTCGAGGGTGGCGGTGAGCTGGCCGGAAGGCCAGGAGATTCGTATCTGCATGCGCTGAATTCAACAATCTGTTGAATGTCTTGGCTAGAGGTACCCCCCGGCTGACAGCTGCGGATGCCTGTGCGACATAATGCTTGTGAATGTGAACGCGTTCACAAGCGTGTCCCGCTTCCTCCCGAAATGAGTGGGACACAAACGGCAGACTGCCGCTGTGACCACGGTGACCCGAAGGAGACGAGGACGTGGACCTAGCTTTGGCGCCGGAGACGCTGGCGCGATGGCAGTTCGGCATCACCACCGTCTACCACTTCCTGTTCGTCCCCCTGACGATCTCGCTCGCCGCCCTCACGGCAGGCCTGCAGACGGCATGGGTGCGCAGCGAGAACGAGAAGTACCTCAGGGCCACGAAGTTCTGGGGCAAGCTGTTCCTGATCAACATCGCGATGGGTGTCGTCACCGGCATCGTGCAGGAGTTCCAGTTCGGCATGAACTGGTCCGACTACTCGCGCTTCGTCGGCGACGTCTTCGGAGCCCCCCTCGCCTTCGAGGCCCTGATCGCCTTCTTCTTCGAGTCGACCTTCATCGGCCTGTGGATCTTCGGCTGGGACAAGCTGCCCAAGAAGATCCACCTCGCCTGCATCTGGATGGTCTCGATCGGCACCGTCCTGTCCGCCTACTTCATCCTCGCCGCCAACTCCTGGATGCAGCACCCCGTCGGCTACCGCATCAACGAGGAACGCGGCCGGGCCGAGCTCACCGACTTCTGGCTGGTGCTCACCCAGAACACCGCGCTGACCCAGTTCTTCCACACGATCACGGCCGCGTTCCTGGTCGGCGGCGCGTTCATGGCCGGCATCGCCGCCTACCACCTGGCGCGCAAGAAGCACGTGCCCGTGATGCGCAGCTCGCTGCGCCTCGGCCTGATCGTCATGATCATTGCCGGTATGGGCACCGCCATCAGCGGCGATCTGCTCGGCAAGGTCATGTACAAGCAGCAGCCGATGAAGATGGCAGCGGCCGAGGCCCTGTGGGACGGCGAAGCGCCGGCCCCCTTCTCCGTCTTCGCCTACGGCGACGTGGACAAGGGCCACAACAAGGTCGCGATAGAGATCCCCGGCCTGCTGTCCTTCCTGGCCAACGACGACTTCACCTCGTTCGTCCCGGGCATCAACGACGTCAACAAGGCCCAGCAGGAGAAGTTCGGCCCCGGCGACTACCGGCCGAACATCCCCGTCGCCTACTGGGGCTTCCGCTGGATGATCGGCTTCGGCATGGCCTCGCTCGCGATCGGCTCGCTGGGCCTGTGGCTGACCCGCAAGAAGTTCCTGCTGCCGCCCGGCCTGCGCACCGGCCCGGAAGAGGTACCGAACCTGGTCCTCTTCAAGAAGGCCCTGAGCCCGCGCTTCGCCAACCTGTACTGGATCGTCGCGCTCTGGACCATGGGCTTCCCGCTCATAGCCAACTCCTGGGGCTGGATCTTCACCGAGATGGGACGCCAGCCCTGGGTCGTCTACGGAGTGCTGCGCACCCGGGACGCGGTCTCGCCGAACGTGACCCAGGCCGAGGTGCTCACCTCGATGATCGGCTTCACCCTGCTCTACGCCGTGCTCGCGGTGATCGAGGTCCGGCTGCTGGTGAAGTACGTCAAGCTCGGCCCCCCGGAACTCACCGAGGCCGACCTGAACCCGCCGACGAAGATCGGCGGAGACGACAGGAACCCCGACCGGCCGATGGCCTTCTCGTACTGAGGCCCGAGGAGACCCACGATGCAACTCCACGACGTCTGGTTCGTACTCATCGCCGTCCTGTGGACCGGCTACTTCTTCCTGGAGGGCTTCGACTTCGGTGTCGGTGTCCTCACCAAGCTGCTCGCCCGTGACCGCACGGAGAAGCGGGTCCTGATCAACACGATCGGGCCCGTCTGGGACGGCAACGAGGTCTGGCTCCTCACCGCGGGCGGCGCGACCTTCGCGGCCTTCCCCGAGTGGTACGCCACCCTCTTCTCCGGCTTCTACCTGCCGCTGCTGATCATCCTCGTCTGCCTGATCATCCGCGGCGTCGCCTTCGAGTACCGCCACAAGCGGCCCGAGGACAAGTGGCAGACCAACTGGGAACACGCGATCTTCTGGACCTCGTTGATCCCCGCCTTCCTGTGGGGCGTGGCCTTCGCCAACATCGTGCGCGGCGTGAAGATCGACCAGGACATGGAGTACGTCGGGAGCTTCCTGGACCTGATCAACGTCTACTCGGTCCTGGGCGGTCTGGTCACCCTCACCCTGTTCACCTTCCACGGCGCGGTGTTCACCTCGCTCAAGACGGTCGGTGACATCCGGGACCGCTCGCGCGCACTGGCCACCCGGCTGGGCGTGGTCACCGCGCTGCTGGCGCTCGTCTTCCTGATCTGGACCCAGGTCTCGCGCGGTGACGGCTGGAGCCTGATCGCGATGGCCGTCGCGGTGGCCGCCCTGGTCGGGGCCCTGGGCTGCAACCTGGCGGGCCGCGAGGGCTGGTCGTTCGCGCTCTCCGGCATCACCATCGCCGCCGCCGTCGCGATGCTGTTCCTGACGCTCTTCCCGAACGTCATGCCGTCCTCCCTGGACGACGCCTGGAACCTCACGGTCACCAACGCCTCGTCCAGCCCGTACACACTGAAGATCATGACCTGGTGCGCGGGAGTGGCCACGCCGCTCGTCCTGCTCTACCAGGGCTGGACGTACTGGGTGTTCCGCAAGCGGATCGGGACGCAGCACATCGTCGACGCGCACTGAGGCGTCGGCGGCTCCCTCCGATGCCCGACTCTCCTGCCTGACCTGCCGAGGGGATGTTTCACGTGAAACCGATCGACCCGCGCCTGCTGCGGTACGCCCGCTCCACCCGCCTCTTCCTGGGGGCGGTGGTGCTCCTCGGGCTCGCCGGAGCGGGGCTGGTCGTCGGTCAGGCGATGCTCATCGCCGAGATCGTGGTCGGTGCCTTCGAGGAGGGGCTCGGCGCGGGGGCGCTGCGCACACCGCTGCTGCTCCTCGCGGCGGTGGCCCTGGGGCGCGGCCTGGTCGCCTGGCTCACGGAGCTGGCCGCGCACCGCGCCGGTGCGGCGGTCAAGTCCGAGCTGCGGGTGCGACTGCTGGACCGGGCCGCCGACCTGGGGCTCGGCCGGGCCGGCGGTCAGCGGACCGGTTCGCTGGTGGCACTGGCCACCCGGGGGGTGGACGCGCTCGACGACTACTTCTCCCGCTACCTGCCCCAGCTGGGGCTCGCGGTGGTCGTTCCGGTGGCGGTCCTCGCCCGGATCGTCACCGAGGACTGGGTGTCGGCGGCCATCATCGTGGTGACCCTGCCGCTGATCCCGCTGTTCATGATCCTGATCGGCATGGCCACCCAGTCCCGGATGGACCGCCAGTGGCGGCTGCTGTCCCGGCTGTCGGGGCACTTCCTGGACGTGGTGGCCGGACTCCCGACGCTGAAGGTCTTCGGGCGCGCCAAGGCCCAGGCCGAGTCCATCCGCAAGATCACCGACGACTACCGTCAGGCCACGATGCGGACCCTGCGCATCGCCTTCCTGTCGTCGTTCGCGCTGGAGCTGCTCGCGACGCTGTCGGTGGCCCTGGTCGCGGTGACCATCGGCATGCGGCTGGTCCACGGCGAACTCGACCTCTACACGGGACTGGTCATCCTGATCCTGGCGCCCGAGGCGTACCTGCCGCTGCGGCAGGTGGGAGCGCAGTACCACGCGGCGGCCGAGGGACTGGCCGCGGCGGAGGAGATCTTCGAGGTTCTGGAGACCCCGCTGCCCGCTCCGGGCGGCGCGGCCCCCGTGCCGGACGCGGACCTGCGCATCGAGTTCGACGGGGTCGAGGTGCGGTACGAGGGCCGGAGCGCGAGCTCGCCCGGACCCGTCTCGCTGGTCGTCGAACCGGGTGAGTGCGTGGCCCTCACCGGGCCGAGCGGAGCGGGCAAGTCCACGCTGCTGAACGTGCTGCTGGGCTTCGTCACGCCGACGGCCGGACGGGTCCGCATCGGCGCCGTCGACCAGGCCGAACTGTCCCTGGAGCAGTGGCGGGAGCGGGTCGCGTGGGTGCCGCAGCGGCCGCACCTCTTCGCGGGGACCATCGCCGAGAACGTACGGCTGGCCCGGCCCGGGGCCCGCGACGAAGACGTGGAAGCGGCCCTCCGGGACGCCGGGGCGTGGGAGTTCACGGCCGCCCTGCCGGGCGGGGTCCACACCCCGCTCGGTGAGGGCGGCGTCGGCCTGTCGGCGGGACAACGGCAGCGGCTCGCGCTGGCCCGCGCGTTCCTGGCGGACCGGCCGGTGCTGCTGCTGGACGAGCCGACGGCGGCACTGGACGGGGAGACCGAGGCGGCCGTGGTGGACGCCGTACGACGCCTCGCGGTGGGCCGGACCGTCCTGCTGGTGGTGCACCGGCCGGCGCTGCTGGCGGTGGCCGACCGGGTGGTGGCGGTGGGCGAAGGCGCAGGGGAGCCCGCCGGACCGATGGCCGCCCGGACCGCGGAACCCACGCCGGCGCCGGTTGCCGACCCCGGGGAATGGATCCTCGGGCCCACCGCGGAACGGGCCGCGGCGGGCGCCGCCGCCGACGCGGCCGGCGGTGATCCGCTGCGCCGGGTACGGGCCACGGCAGCGGCATGGCAGGGCAGGTTCCGGCTCGGGCTGCTGCTCGGAGCGCTGGCCGTCGGGTGCAGCGTCGGACTGATGGCCGTGTCGGGGTGGCTCATCTCGCGGGCCTCCGAGCAGCCGCCGGTGCTCTACCTGATGGTGGCCGTCACGGCCACGCGCGCCTTCGGCCTGGGCCGTGCCGTGTTCCGCTACGCCGAGCGGCTCGTGTCGCACGACGCCGTCCTGCGGATGCTGGCCGACCTGCGGGTCTCCGTGTACCGGCGGCTGGAGCGGATCGCCCCCGCCGGACTGCGCGAGCAGCGCCGCGGGGACCTGCTGTCCCGGCTGGTCGCCGACGCCGACGCCCTCCAGGACTACTGGCTGCGCTGGCTGCTCCCGGTCGGCACCGCGCTGCTCGTCGGGACCGGATCCGTGGCGTTCACCGCCTGGCTGCTGCCCGAGGCCGGAGCGGTGCTCGCGGTCGGCCTCCTCTCCGCAGGCATCGGAGTCCCCCTGGTCAGCGGTGCCTGCGCGCGGCGTGCAGAGCGGCGGCTCGCGCCGGCGCGGGGCGAGCTCGCCACCCGCGTGGCCGACCTGCTGACGGGTACCGCCGAACTCACCGTCGCCGGGGCCCTGGCCGGGCGCAAGGACCGGGCGCGGGAGAGCGACGGGGTGCTGACCCGGATCGCCTCGCGCGGGGCCTTCGCCACGGGGCTCGGCGGCGGGCTGTCCGCCCTGGTGTGCGGGCTGACCGTGGTGTTCGCAGCCCTCGCCGGCGCGGCCGCCGTCGCCGGAGGCCGGCTCTCCGGGGTGGCCATGGCGGTGGTCGTCCTGACCCCGCTCGCCGCCTTCGAGGCCGTCAGCGGACTTCCGCTCGCGGTCCAGTACCGGCAGCGGGTGCGCCGCAGCGCCGAACGGGTCTACGAGGTCATCGACGCGCCGGTGCCCGTCGTGGAGCCGGCCGAGGCACTCGAAGCGCCTGCCTCCCCCTTCCCCCTGCGGCTGACCGGCCTCGCCGCCCGCCACCCCGGGCAGGAAAGGGACGCCCTGCACGGCACGGACCTGACCCTGGACGCCGGCCGGCGCGTCGCGGTGGTCGGCCCCTCCGGTTCGGGCAAGACCACGCTGGCACAGGTCCTGCTGCGGTTCCTGGACCCGAGCGACGGCACGTACACCCTGGGCGGGACCGACGTACGGGGCCTCGACGGCGACGACGTACGCCGCATGGTGGGCCTGTGCGCCCAGGACGCCCACCTCTTCGACAGCTCGGTCCGCGAGAACCTCCGGCTGGCCCGGCCCGGGGCGAGCGAGGAGGAGCTGCGCGAGGCGCTGGCGGCGGCCCGGCTGCTGGAGTGGGCCGAGGGACTTCCGGACGGTCTGGACACCCTGGTCGGTGAACACGGGGAGCGGATCTCCGGCGGTCAGCGGCAGCGGCTGGCCCTGGCCCGGGCGCTGCTCGCGGACTTCCCCGTCCTCGTCCTGGACGAGCCCGCCGAGCACCTGGACCTGGCGACCGCGGACGCCCTGACGGCGGACCTGCTGGCCGCGACCGAGGGCCGGACCACCGTGCTCATCACGCACCGGCTCGCCGGACTGGAGGCGGTGGACGAGGTGCTGGTCCTGGACCGGGGCACGGTCGTACAGCGCGGCGCGTACGCGGAGCTGGCCGTCGCCGAGGGCCCCCTGCGCGGGCTCCTGGACCGGGAGCGGCAGGCCGACGGGGCGCGGGCCGGCCTCGGCTGAGGGCGGGTCCGGCCCGGCCCCGGGTGGCGCGTTCCGCACGCTGCGACTTTCCCCACCAAAGGGGACTAACTAGGCTCAAGGTCATGTCAGCCCAGGAGTCTCAGGAAGCACCGGAACCCACGCGCGGAACACCGGACCCGCTGGAGGCCGCCACCCAGGCCACCCGGAGTCTGCAGGGGCTGTCCACCGAGCTGACCGCTCGGGTTCCGCAACTGCTGGAGGCCATGCGTTCGGTCGGGACCGGCCTCGAACTGCACTCCACGCTCGACCGGATCTGCGAGACGGCCGCCGAGCTCGCCGACGCCCGTTACGCGGCGATCGGCGTCGTCGACACCGAGGGACGCGGCCTCTCCGACTTCGTCACCTTCGGCGTCAGCGGCGAACTGGCCCGGAAGATCGGACACCGTCCGGACGGGAAGCGCGGCCTGCTCGGCGCGCTGATCTCCCATCCCGACACCGTCCAGCTCGCCGATCTGACCAAGGATCCGCGATCGGCCGGGTTCCCGGCGCACCACCCGCCCATGAAGACGTTCCTCGGCGTTCCGATCCGGGTGCAGGGGGAGATCTTCGGCAACCTGTACCTCGCCGAGAAGAACGGCGGCGGCGAGTTCAACGACTACGACGTCCACATGGTCCGGGTACTGGCCACCGAGGCGGGCATCGCCATCGGCAACGCCCGGCTGTACGAGGCCGCCACCCAGCGCGAGCGCTGGATCGACGGCTCGGTGGCGGTCACCACGGCCCTGCTGTCGGGCGGCGACGCGGACGACGCCCTCGCGGTGGTGGCCGAACAGGCCCGCAGGCTGGCCGACTCCGCCGCCGGGATCGTGATGCTGCCGGCGGAGGAGGGCGGAATGGAGATCGTCGCCGTCTCCGCCGACAACCCGGCGACCTCGCTGGGCGTGGTGATCCCGGCCGAGAGCCCGGTGGTGGCCCGGCTGATGGAGGGCGAGCCGGTGTTCGTCGAGGACGCCTCCGGGGACCCGCGCATGATCAGCCGCCTGACCAGCCAGTACGGACCCTGCATGATGCTGCCGTTGCACAGTGGCGGGCGGGTGCTGGGCGCGCTCGTGACCCCGCGGGCCCGTGGCGAGAGGCCGTTCACCGAAGCGGAGCGGACCCTGGCGACCCAGTTCGCCTCGCAAGCCGCCCTCGCGCTGATGATGGCCGAGGCGCAGCGGGACCGGGAGCGCCTGGCCGTGTTCGAGGACCGCGACCGGATCGCCCGTGACCTGCACGATCTCGTCATCCAGCGGCTGTTCGCCACGGGGATGATGCTGGAGGGCGCCCAGCGCAGGTCCATCGTCCCGGAGGTCAGGGACGGGGTCGGCAAGGCGGTGGACGAGCTGGACGTGACGATCCAGGAGATCCGCACCGCGATCTTCGCGCTCCAGCAGGGCCCCGCGGAGGCGCCGTCGGGGCTGCGCACCCGGGTACTACGGGAGATCAACATGGCTGCCGTGCCCCTGGGCTTCAAGCCGGCCCACCGGTTCCTCGGCCCGATCGACGCCGTCGTCGGCGAACTGGTCGGAAAGAACCTGATCGCGGCCCTGCGCGAAGCCCTGTCCAACGCGTTCCGGCACGCGGAGGCGTCCCGGATCGAGGTGGTGCTCGACTCCACCATCACCCTGGCCGACGGGCGGCCCGGGGTGCGGCTGGAGGTGGCGGACGACGGAGTGGGCATCCCGGAGGGAGGGCGGCGCAGCGGACTGCGGAACCTGCGCCGACGGGCCGAATCGCTGGGCGGGACGAGCTCGTACGGGCCGGGCATCGGAGAGGACGGGAGCGGGACCACCGTCCTGTGGGAGGCCCCGCTGTAAGACCTGCTGCCGTGACTAGTGCTGGTGGTGCGCGGTGCGCTCGGAGAGGATGCGCTCGATGACCACGGCGACGCCGTCCTCGTTGTTGGCCACCGTCCGCCCTGACGCGGCCGCGATCACGTCCGGGTGGGCATTGCCCATGGCGTACGAGGTACCGGCCCAGCGGAGCATCTCCACGTCGTTCGGCATGTCTCCGAAGGCGACGACCTCGGCGGGCGAGATGCCGCGCTCGGCGCAGCACAGGGCCAGGGTGCTGGCCTTGGAGATGCCGAGGCCGCTGATCTCCAGCAGGGAGGTCGGGCTGGAGCGGGTGATCGAGGCGTACGAGCCGGCCACCGACCGTGCCAGGGCCAGGAACTCGTCCGGGCCCAGCTCGGCGTGGTGCGCGAGCACCTTCAGCACGGGTGCCGCGCTGCCGTCGAGCTCCTCGCCGAGCAGCTTCTCGGCGGTGGCCACGGTGGCTCCCGGGTCCTGGAAGAACGGCGGGTACATCGGCTCGTAGTTGATGCCGCTGGTCAGCTCGACGGCGAAGGACGTGCCGGGGGCCGCGGCGCGCAGGGTGTTCACCACCGTCATCGCGGTGGGCCGGGGCAGCGCCCGGACCTGTACGAACTCTCCCCCGGCGCGGAGGTCGACGACGGCGGCGCCGTTCGCGCAGATCGCCAGGCCGTGGCCGTGCACGTGATCGCTCACCACGCCCATCCAGCGGGCCGGACGGCCCGTGACGAAGAAGACCTCGATCCCGGCTTCCTCGGCGGCGGCGAGCGCGGCGACCGTGCGGAGCGAGACGGATTTGTCGTCGCGCAGCAAGGTGCCGTCGAGGTCGGTGGCGATGAGCCGGGGTGCGGGGGTTGGCCCGTCCGGGCGCTGAGGAGCCGAGGTCACGGACCCATCTTCGCCCATCGGCCCCGAGCGGCCGACCAGGTTCGGCTGGAGATGTTTCACGTGAAACATGCCTCCTGCTTGGCTTCGGGGTGGGGCGGACGATGCGTGAGGTGCGGTTGTTGCACGCGTCGCCGTAGGCTCGAACCCATGAGTCTGCGTCTGAGCACTGTGATCCTCCCGGTCCGCGCGTGGCACGAAGGGGGCCGCGACCAGTGGCAGCGGGCCGAGCGGCTCGGGTTCCACACCGCCTACACCTATGACCACCTGACCTGGCGGACCTTCCGTGACGGTCCCTGGTTCGGTGCGGTGCCCACCCTGACCGCCGCGGCCGCGGCCACCGAGTCGATCCGCCTGGGCACGCTGGTCACGTCGCCGAACTTCCGGCACCCGGTGACCCTCGCCAAGGACCTCATGACGCTGGACGACATCTCCGGCGGGCGCATCACCCTGGGCATCGGGGCGGGCGGCAACGGCTTCGACGCGGTCGCGCTGGGCCAGGAGGAGTGGAGCCCGCGTGAGCGTGCGGACCGCTTCGCCGAGTTCGTCCCGCTGCTGGACCGGCTGCTGACCGAGAGCGCCGTCACCCACCACGGCACCTTCTACTCCGCCGAGGAGGCGCGCAGCATCCCTGGCTGTGTCCAGCGGCCGCGTCTCCCCTTCGCCGTCGCCGCCACCGGCCCGCGCGGGGTGAAGCTCGCCGCGCGTCTGGGCCAGGCCTGGGTGACGGCCGGTGACCCGAAGGTGTTCCAGGGCACGCCCGAGCAGTCGCTGGAGGCCATCCGCGGCCAGGTGGGCAAGCTGGAGAAGGCCCTGGCGGAGATCGGGCGGGAGTCCGAGACCATCGAGAAGGTGCTGCTGACCGGCTTCACCCCGGAGCGCAGCACGATGCTGGAGTCCGTGGACGCCTTCGTCGACTTCGCCGGACGCCACCGCGATCTGGGGTTCACGGAGATCGTCATCCACGCGCCCATCCCGGACTCCGACTTCGCCGCGGACGAGGCCGTCTTCGAGAAGATCGCCACGGAGGCGCTCGGACAGCTGGGCGGCTGACACCGGCGCCCCGTCCCCGGATCCGGCCCCGCCCGGGGCGGGTGAGGATCCGGGGACTACGCGCGCGTGGGGTCAGGACCTCAGGTTCGTGAGGGACCGCTCCGCCTGCGGCAGAATCCACTCCGGGACGACGTCTTCGGGCAGGGCCTTGATCTCCTCGACGAACGCCGAGATGCGGGCGGCGCCCGCCTCCGGCCGCCCGAGCTCCTGCTCGGTCCAGGCGGCGTTGTTCAGGCACTGGAAGCGGCCCAGAAGGTAGCCGGTGCCGAGGTCGTCGTAGACGGCGGAGGCCCGCTCCCACAGGAAGATCTGCTCCAGGCGCAGGGCCTCGATCCGGGCCGGGCTCAGCGCGCCGGGAGCCTCGCCGTCCGGGTCATGCCCCGGCTCGGCGTCGCCCTGCTCGTCCTGCTCGGCGTCGTCCTGCTCCGCGTCGTCCGCGTCCGGTGCGTACTCGTCCTGCTCGGCCTGTTCCTGCGCGGTGACCTGCCGGTCCAGGATCTGGGCCAGCTGGTGCCAGGTCTGCGCCAGCTCGGAGCGCAGCTCGTCGGCCTGCGGATCGGTCGACAGCGCCGCCTCCAGTACCCCGGCCGCTTCGTCCATCCGGAGCCGGGCGGCGTCCACGGCCGCCTCGTCGATCCGTTCGCGCAGGCCCAGCCAGGCCAGCGAACGCAGGATCCGGACTTCGGCGACCGCGGCCCCGCCCGCCTGCCGGTGCAGTTCCAGGGACCGCCGGTACGCGGCGACGGCCTCCTCGACCAGCCCCGCGTCGGAGAGGCAGTCGGCGGCCGACTGGGCGAAGCCCGCCTGGGGACGCTGGTCCTCCCAGCCCGTCACCAGCTCGGCCGCCCGCAGGTACTGCTCCGCCGCGGACCGGGACTCGCGCAGCTCCCGCAGCAGATCGCCCAGGAACTCCCGCGCCGCCACCGCCTGGCCCTCACCGTGCTCCAGCAGGTCGGGCAGCGTCGACTGGAGGACCTCCGCCGCGTCGGCGTTGCGGCCGTCCTGCGCGTAGGCGCGGGCCAGCACCAGACGGGCCTGTGCCCCGCCGTCGGCGGTCAGGCCGGCCTGGTCGAACCAGTGGGCGGCCGTCAGCGAGTGCTCGGCCGCCTCGGCGGCGGCGTCGGGCCGGTGCAGCAGGATGTCCGCGAGGGTGAGGCGCACGACGCCCTGCTGCTCGGAGTCCGTCACCTCCGCGGAGTGCTCCAGCGCCTCGCGCGCCGCTTCCTCGGCCTCCCCGGGCCGCTCCAGCGACCTCAGGACTCCGGCGCGCAGCACGAGGGGATCCACCGCCTGCCAGGGCCGGCCCGCCTCGACGGCCCGGACAGCGGAAGCGGCCAGGAGGGGCAGGGCGCGCTCGGTGTCCCCCTGCGCGAGGGCGACCCGGGCCAGCATCTCCTCGGCCTCCGCGACCAGGTCCGGCAGCGCGTCGCCCGGCGCGGCGTCCTCTCCGTACGCGGCGACGAAGGCGGTCAGCCCCTCGGCCGGCAGCGCGTGGCCGCCGTCGTGGTCGTGCGGGTGCCCCTCTGCGTGGGCGTGTTCCCGCGCCGCCTCGACGGACCGCAGGTACGGCTCCAGGCGGAGCGCGGCCAGTTCCGCGAGCGCGATCCGGCGGGTCCGCATCCGTTCGGCCGGGTCCAGGGCCCCGGCGGCCCGGGCGGCCGTCGCCAGCAGGGCGCGGACCTCCCCCGGCTCCGCCCCGGCCCCCGCGGCCACACTGGCCAGCCGCAGGTCCGCCAGGGCCGCCCGCTCGGGCCTGCCCAGGGCCAGGTACCCGTCCCGGACTTCCGTCAGGAGCCGGGCGGCGTCCTCGGCGCCGGCCCGCGCCGCGGCCAGGGCGTGGTGGTCGGCCACGTCCGCGGCCACCAGCGGATCCAGCTCCGCCGGGGGGAGCGCGGCCGCCCGTACGGACACCTCGGACCACAGCGCGTCCGCGCCCGGGTGCCCCAGGTCGCGCGCGTGCCGGGCCCGCTCCACGAGCTCGGCGAAGCCGGAGCCGGAGGCCGCCGCCGGGACGTGCGCGGCCGCGGGCGCCGGGGGGACGGCCGCGGCCGGCCGCGGCAGTGCGGCGCTGCGCACTCCGAGCGGCAGGACGCCGACGAACGGCGCCTGTTCGATCCGGGCCAGGAACCGTTCCGAGACGCGGGTGGTGCCGTTGCGGACGTCGAAGCGCTCGGCGATGTGCAGGGCCTCGGCGCGCAGCATCCCGTGCAGCTCGTCGACGGTGCGCGCGGAGCCGTCGTACGGCACGGTCCGGTCGGCGCCGTGCCCGAGTTCGGACAGCCGCCGCAGCAGGACGAGGACCCCGCCGTAGAAGTCCATCTGCGTCCTGACGTCCGCGAGGGCCCGCAGATGGGTGGCGTGTTCGGCGAGGATCTCCACGCCGCGCGCCTCGTTGCCGGTGAGGGCGCAGAACTCGATGTGCTGGCCGATGGCGCGCAGCAGGCCCTCCTTGCCGCGTGCCATGCGGTATCCGCGCAAGTGGTGGGAGCGGGCGTCGTCGGCGCGGCCGAGGCGCAGCAGCGGGCGCAGCGACCGGGCGAGGACCCGGTGCGGCTCCTCCATGCAGGTCTGTCCGCCGTTCAGCACGGGTTCCCAGATCCCGATGGCCTTGGCGTCCTCGCCCCGGCCCGCCCAGTAGGAGCCCTGGGAGTTCGTCTCGCAGGCGTGGCAGTCGCTCATCCGGTCGCGGTCGGCGGCCCGCCACCGTTCCATGGCCCGCTCGGCCCGCTCGTCGTCGCCGATGGCGTCCGCGAGAAAGTACTCGGACTGGCGTACGGCGCGTTCGCTGTAGCCGGCGATCCGGTAGCGCTTCTCCATGTCGTCGAGGTAGCCGGTGACGGCGGAGAGGGGGACGTCGGGCGAGTTGATGATCTGGCCGGACACCCACTTGAACCGCCAGAAGAGCGAGTGGGTGTCGCTCGCGTCGAAGGCTCCCGGATCGCGGTCGTACTCCTGGAGCAGACGGGCGAACGGAACCACCATCCGGGTGCGTTCGGAGCTGTACTCGTAGGCGTCGATCTGGGTGATCAGGGCCTGGCGGAACACGTCGGGGTCGCCGCAGACCTCGGCGGCGGCGGTCAGGGCCTCTGCCTGCGCGTTGCGCGCGGCGCCCTCGGGCAGGCGGTGGTTCTCGTAGAGCGCCCGCCGGATCTCTTCGGCCGTCATCGTGCTCACTGGGCGTCCTTCGGGGTCTCGGCGGAGTGGGTCGCCCATTCCAGGAGCCCGAGGAAGGCCCGGTTGAGCAGGGTGGAGTCGGCGGGCCGCAGCGGCCGCTGGGACATGAGCAGCGCCTGCCCGTAGAGGGATTCGACGGCGGTACCGGTCAGGGTCGCGTCGGGCAGGCCCGCGATGCGCCGGATCAGCGGGTTGTTGTGGTTGAGGACCAGGCGGGCGCGCGGGCCGGAGCCGCGCAGCGAGCCGAGGATGCCGCTCCACAGGCTGTCGGCGTTGTCGAGCGCGGCCGTCCGGTCGCGTTCCTGGCGGGCCTGCCGGTCGTCGAGGTAGAGCGCGGGCACGGAGACCGGCTGGAAGGCGCGCAGCACCACGTCGCAGCTCTGGGGCTCCAGGCGGGTGCGGGCGGTGGACAGGAAGGCGGTGAGGGCCAGTTCGACGCCGGTGGGGACCGGGTCGAGGCGCTCCGTGACGGCGCCCGCGTCGAGTTCGGTGACCTTGAGGTCGGGGCGTACGGAGGGCAGCAGGGCGAGCAGGTCAGCGTCGTAGGTGTAGCCGGCGTTGATGACGCCCAGGCCGTGAGCCGCCGCGATCGGTGCGATCTGGCGGAACTCCTCGACGGTGTGCGTGAAGTGGATGTCGCTGTGGGCCGCCGCGAACTCCTCCAGGCTCATCGAGCCGTCGCTGGTCTCGAAGGGCAGCCACGGCAGCATCAGCCCGAGCAGCTCGGCGTCGTGCCGGGCCAGGGACTTCACGCCGAGGTGATGGACGCTCAGGAAGGCCGCCAGACGGTCCGGTTCGCTCGCGGCGAGCTCGGCCAGCCAGGTACGGACGCGGGCGCCGAGGGCTTCGCGTACGGCGGCCAGGGTCTCGTCGTCGTACAGGTTCTCGCGGGAGGCGGTGGGCCGCAGCGTGTCCGTGTCCAGGACGACGCGGACGAAGAAGGCCCAGTCGGGCAGCAGGTTGTCGGCCTGGTCGGTGAGCAGCATGCCCTTGAGGTGGACGCGGTGTCCGGCCCGGTGGGCGGGGCTGGTCGGTTCGGGCAGGACGTACGCGACTCCTCGTACTCCGGCCACGGGCAGGTCGAGGTCGATGCTGTCGAGCGGGGTGAAGCCGAAGAGCCGCGCGCAGTGGCCGGCGAGGGCGACGCGGCGGGCGGCGGGGGTGGGGAAGGGACGGTCCCACACGGCGGGCCGGTCGGTGACCGGACGCGGGGCGCCGCCTTCGCCGTCGTCGAAGGTGATGTCGTAGGGCAGCAGGGAGCCGTAGTCGCGGGCGAGCCGTTCGACCCTGGCGGGCTCGGTCCACTCCTCGGAGCCCGGTCGGCCCTCCAGGTGGACGGTGGTGCCGGGCTCCGGGCGGGCGTCGTGGGGGAGTTCGCGGACGGTGTAGGAGCCGTCGTCCGTGGCCAGCCACTCGACGGGGGGTGCCTGGGGGTCGCGGGCGGAACGGGTGATGACGCGGATCTGCCGGGCGACGACGAAGCAGGCGAGCAGTCCGATGCCGAACTGGCCGAGGAATTCCTGGCGGGTGGTCTCCAGTCCGTGCTCGCCGCCGCGCTTGGAGCTGCGGCCGATGGTGGCGAGGAGGGAGTGGGCCTCCGCGGCGGTCAGGCCGATGCCGGAGTCCTCGATCGTGACCCGGCCGGCGGAGGCCGACAGCCGGATATGGACGCGTGCGCCGGGTTCGTGGGCGTGGCGGGCGGTGACGGCGTCGACGGCGTTCTGCAGGAGCTCGCGGACGTAGACGCGCGGGCTGGAGTAGAGGTGGTGGGACAGCAGGTCGACCAGGCCGCGCAGGTCGACCTGGAAGCTGTTGACGGGGGCCTCGGAGACGGAGGCCTCGGAGACGGGGGCCTCGGATACGGAGGCCTCGGAACCGGCCGTGGAGCCGGAAGACGGGGATGTGGACGACGTCATGAGGCGTCACCTCGCTTGCTCGCATGGGGTGGTCGGCGATCGCGAGGTACCCCCCCCTCACGGATCCCGGAGTGAGGAACAGAGTAGGGGGATGATCCGACAATTCCGCTGTGAATTGTGCTGCCCCGGCTCCTACGGGAAACGCAGGAACCGCGGCGGTACGGCCTCCGCCAGCCACACCCCGTTGGCGCTGATCCGGAACACGTGCCCGGCCGCCCGCATCGCGCCGGCGTCCACGGCGAGCACCACGGCCCGGCCCCTGCGCGCGCCCACCCGCGTCGCGGTCTCCCGGTCGGGCGAGAGGTGCACGTGGTGGCGGGCCATCGGGCGCAGGCCCTCGGCGCGGATGGAGTCCAGGGCCGAGGACACGGTGCCGTGGTACAGGTACGCCGGGGGTTCGGCCTCCGGCAGTCCGAGGTCGACCGCGACGGTGTGGCCCTGGCTGGCCCTGATGCGGGTGCCGTCGACGGCGAAGCGCTGCTTGTCGTTGGCGGCGACCACGTGGTCGAGCTCCGCCCGGCTGAAGGGGAATCCGTGGGCCGCGGCCGCGTCGAGGAGCTCGTCGATCTCGACCCATCCCTGCGGGTCGAGCACCAGTCCGATCCGTTCCGGCTGATGCCGCAGGTGTTTCGAGACGTATTTGGACACCTTCACGGTGCGTCTGTCATCCATGTCCCCAGCGTGCCGCCTCGGGCCGGGCTCCGGCAGCGATTTTTCGACCGTGCCGACGTGTGGACCACCTCTATCGCTCTTCCAAGATACGGAATACATTTTCCGCTGGACTGCTGCCCAGAGGGAGAAAACATGACACGACAGGCTTCACTGCTGCGGCGCTCGGCGGCCGAACTCATCGGCACCGCGGCACTGCTCGTGGTGGTGATCGGCTCCGGGATCCAGGCCGCCGCCCTCAGCCGCGACACCGGTGTCGCCCTCGTCGCCAACTCGCTCGTCTCGGCCATCGGCCTCGGGCTGATCATCACCCTGTTCGGGCCGCTGTCCGGGGCGCACCTCAACCCGGTGGTCACCCTCACCACCTGGTGGGCGCGCCGTACCGGGGGCGACGGGCTCGACGGCCGGGAAGCCCTGGCCTACACCGCGGCCCAGACCGCCGGGGCGATCGGCGGCGCCGTCCTCGCCGAAGCCATGTTCGGCCGGACCCCGGGAACCTTCGCCACCCAGGTCCGCGACGGCGGCCACCTGCTGATCGGTGAGATCGTCGCCACCGCCGGGCTGGTCCTGGTCATCCAGGGGCTGGGCCGCATCGGCCGCGCGAAGCTGATCCCGGCCGCGGTCGCCGCGTACATCGCCGCCGCGATCTGGTTCACCTCCTCGGGCTCCTTCGCCAATCCGGCGGGCACCGTGGGGCGGGCCTTCAGCGACTCCTTCACGGGCATCGCCCCGCGGTCACTGCCCGGATTCGTCGCCGCCCAGCTGCTCGGAGGCGTCCTCGGACTGGCCCTGGCCACCCTCCTCTACGGCCGCGAGCACCGCACCGGGGCGCGGGATTCCGCCCAGGACGGGCCGGCCGCCGCGGTGGAGCGGGCCGGGGAGGAACCGGTGGCCGATATACCGCGCACCGGACCCGCGTTCGAGGCCGTCGTCTGAGGCTCCATCCACGTTGCCCACAGGAAAACGCGACTTGTCCACAGCCGTTTCGGTGGGTTTGGGGGCCAACCGCGTGATTCGCCCTGTGGACTACTGATCGAGCACTATCGGCCGCCGCGCCGGGCCAGATCGTTCATCGTCCGGGCCTGGAGCTCCCGCTCCGTCGCCGCCCGGACGAACTCCGCCACGTGATCGGGGCCCACCAGCTCCTGTACCGCCCGCACCGTCTCCGCCGGCAGCGCGACCGGCGCGGGACCCGACGGCTGAGCGGCGCCGGCCGCGCCCAGGTGCCGCTGGAGGTGCCGGGTCGCGAACAGCCTCATCGCCCGCGCGAGTTCGGCGTCCACCGTCTGCTGGGCCAGGGGCCGCAGCCTCCGTACCATCGTCGCCGCCTCGGCCGCGTCGGCGTCCGTCGGAGGCACCTGCCCGAGGTAGCGGGCGAAGACGTGCTCGGTGGTGAACTCCAGGAAGCGCGAGGCGATGTGCTCGACCTGCCCCCGCAGTTCGCGCAGGTGGCCGGTGATCGCCACCAGCGGCACCCCGGCCGCGTACAGCTCGGCGGCGACCGCCAGCTCCTGCGGCGACGGCACCAGGAACTCGTCCGGACGGCCCGGGAGCCGCTCCAGCACCCCCAGCTCGCAGGCCTCGTTCACCGCGTCGTCGTCGGGTCTGCCGCCGAACCGTTCGTTCAGGTCGGCGCGGCTGATCCGGGCCGCCTCCTCGTCGGTCCACGGCCCGTGCACCTCGGCGACCAGGCCGAGTACGCCGCCGAGCCCGCGCCCCGCGTCCCAGGCCTCCAGCAGCTCCTTGATGGAGGCCAGGGTGTAGCCGCGGTCCAGCAGGTCCGCGATCTGCCGCAGCCGTGCCAGATGCGTGTCCCGGTAGACGTTGGACCGGCCGCGGCGCTCCGGCTTCGGCAGCAGACCGCGGTCCTGGTACGCCCGGATCGTGCGCACCGTCGCCCCGCTGTGGTGGGCCAGATCCTCGATCCGGTACTCGGCTACCGCCTGATCGGACAATCCCGGCTCCCTACGACATGGCGGCTCGGCCGACCGCGCCCGCCGCGGTCCGGGCGGCAGGAGGCGCCGCCAGGTACTCGAGCGCCGTGCGCAGCGAGCCCTCCTGCGAGGGATGGTACGACCGTCGGGAGGAGCGGGGTATGGCCGTGCCGGGCCCTCTCGGCGGGCCCTCCCCGGACGCCTCGACGCGCCACCGCTCCCCGGCGCCCCCGGCCGGGGTCACAGCTTCGGCTCCAGCCGCGCGATCCGCCGCAGCGTGCGCGGCGCGAAGCGGGACATCCACAGGGCGCCCTTGGACTCGGGGGTGACCGGCACGACGGCCTGGTTCTTCACCACGGCCAGCAGGATCGCGTCGGCGACCTTCTCCGGGGGGAAGTTGCGCAGCCCGTACATCCGCGAGGAGCTTTCCTGGCGGCGCTTCTCCTCGGCCGGGTCCGCTCCGGCGAACCGGGAGGTGGCGGCGATGTTGGTGTTGACGATGCCCGGGCAGATCGCGGAGACCCCGATCGACTGTGAGGCGAGCTCGGCGCGCAGGCACTCGCTGAGCATCAGGACGGCGGCCTTGGAGGTGCTGTACGCGGGGAGGGTCCGGGAGGGCAGGTAGGCGGCCGCGGAGGCGGTGTTGACGATGTGCCCGCCCTGGCCGCGCTCGGCCATCTGCTTCCCGAAGATCCGGCAGCCGTGGATCACACCCCACAGGTTGACGTCGAGGACCTTCTTCCAGTCCTCGGAGGTGGTCTCCAGGAAGGGCCCCGACAGGCCGATGCCGGCATTGTTGACCAGCACGTCCACGGTGCCGTACTCGGCGGCGACCTTCGCGGCGAGCTTCTCCATCGCCTGCTCGTCGCTCACGTCGACGCATTCGCCCCAGGCTTCGGGAGCGCCGACGAGCCGGGCCATCTCGGCGGTGCGCGCCGCGCCCTCGGCGTCCCGGTCCACGGCCACCACCCGGGCCCCGGCCTCGGCGAACGCGAAGGCCGTGGCCCGTCCGATGCCGCTGGCGGCGCCGGTGACCAGGACCAGCTGCCCGCCGAACCGGTCGGCGTACCTCCCGGGGGCCTTCTGCTCCGGTGCCCGTGTGGCGGGCTCCTCCCGGGCGGTCACGAACTCCGAGATCCACGCCGCGATCTGGTCGGGCCGGGTGCGCGGTACCCAGTGCTTGGCGGGCAGGGTCCGCCGCACCAGGTCCGGAGCCCACAGCTCCAGCTCGTCGTAGAGCCGCTCGGAGAGGAAGGCGTCTCCGGTCGGGGTGATCAGCTGGACGGGTACGTGCGCGTAGGCGTCGGCGCGGGGCCGGCGCATGCGGGCGCGGACGTTGTCGCGGTACAGCCAGGCACCGTGCGCGGCGTCCGAGGCCAGCGAGGCCGTCGGGTAGGGGCCGGCCGGGATGTTCTCCAGGCGCTCGAGCATCTTCGGCCACTGCTTGCCGAGCGGTCCGCGCCAGGCGAGCTCCGGCAGCAACGGCGTGTGCAGCAGGTACACGTACCAGGACTTCGCGCCCTGGCTCAGCAGCTGGGCCGCCCGGCGCGGGGTGGGACGCGCCATCCGCTTCTTGATCCAGTGCCCGAAGTGGTCGAGGGAGGGCCCGGACATCGAGGTGAAGGACGCGATCCGCCCCTCGGTACGGGCGACCGTGGCGAACTCCCAGCCCTGTACGGAACCCCAGTCGTGGCCCACCAGGTGCACCGGCCGGTCCGGGCTGACCGCGTCCGCCACGGCCAGGAAGTCGTCGGTCAGCTTCTCCAGGGTGAACCCACCGCGCAGCGGGACCGGGGCCGTGGACCGCCCGTGGCCCCGGACGTCGTACAGCACCACGTGGAAGCGGGCGGCGAGGCGTTCGGCGACCTCCGACCAGACCTCCTTGGTGTCTGGGTAGCCGTGCACCAGGATCACGGTCGGCCGGTCCGTTTCGCCGAGTTCCACGACGCACAGTTCGATGCCGCCGGTGCTCACCCGGCGCTCCCGCGCGCCCGCCAGTGCCGTACCGCTCATCCCGCTCATGCCGCCTTCTCCTCAGCCCAGCGCCGCACGTGCGGCAGGTCGTCGTCGAGCCAGTACGCGCTCTCCTCGGGGTCCCGGGAATCGGTGACCACCAGGATCTCCTCGAACTTCGCTCCGGTACCACGGAAGCCCAGGTGCGGCTCCACCGCCCACAGGCCGGGCTGCGGCGGGTGGTCGGAGAAGTGGTACGGGCTCCACAGCGGGGACCAGCCCTCGCGGTGCCCGTGCAGGGCGTCGGAGGCCAGACCCCTGAGGGACCGCGTACCGAATCCGAACGCGGTCGGTGACCAGCGCCGCTCCTCGACCCGGTCTATTTTGTGCGCGATCACGCCGAAGGGGTAGGCCCGGTGCCGGTTCGCGTACCCCTGGCGCGTCATCAGCCGTTCGACGTTCTCGTAGATCTCGCGCAGGGAGCGGCGCTCGCGCACCTGCTCCAGGATCAGGTCCCGGTGCGGCCGCAGGTCGGCCATCAGCCGGTCCTGCACCGGGTTGAGGCCGAGGCTCCCGGAGTAGCCGACGTCGGCCGCGTAGCCCCGGTGGACCGGCGCCATGTCGAGGATGAACGGCATCCCAGGCTCCAGCTTCCGGTTCGTCGGGAAGAACTGGAGGGGGACCCTGAACCCGGCGAAGGCGGTGCGGTCCCCGAACCAGGCGAACGGGAGGTGGAACCAGTCCCTCACGCCGCGCTCGCGCAGCCAGTCGCGCTGCATCCGCGCCGCCTCGCGCTCGGTCACGCCGGGCCGCAGCTGGGCCGCGACGGTCTCGGCGCACTCGTAGGCGAGGCGCTGAACCTCCCGGAAGCCGCTCAGCTCGGCGGAGGGCCGCCGGGCGGGCGGCGCGGTGCGTTGCTTCGTGTCCCCAGCCATAGCAGCCGTCCGTCCTCATCGCCGTACGCGCCCGTAAGTTGACACTGATGAATGTGACAATGACCGGAGATCACGTCAAGGGGCGTGCACGGACCTGTGGACGAACTTGTCCGGTTCGCATCAGCCTTGCGTCGGGGTTCGTAGTCCTCAAGGCGGATACGGGTTCCCGCTCCAGGTCTGACGATCCGCGCGACGTTCGGGACTAACGTCGAACTCGTGACTGTCATCGCGACCGAAAGCCTGAGCAAGCGGTACCCCCGAGTGACCGCCCTCGACCGGCTCTCCCTGGACATCGGACCCGGCGTCACCGGGCTCGTGGGTGCCAACGGAGCCGGCAAGTCCACGCTGATCAAGATCCTGCTCGGACTGTCCCCCGCCACCGAGGGCCGCGCCGCCGTGCTCGGACTCGACGTCGCCACGCATGGCAGCGCCATCCGTGAGCGCGTCGGCTACATGCCCGAACACGACTGCCTGCCACCCGACGTGTCGGCCACCGAGTTCGTCGTGCACATGGCCCGCATGTCCGGGCTGCCGCCGACGGCGGCACGCGAGCGGACCGCGGACACCCTGCGCCACGTCGGGCTGTACGAGGAGCGCTACCGCCCCATCGGCGGCTACTCCACCGGCATGAAGCAGCGCGTCAAGCTGGCGCAGGCGCTCGTCCACGACCCGCAGCTGGTCCTCCTCGACGAGCCGACGAACGGCCTCGACCCGGTCGGCCGCGACGAGATGCTCGGCCTGATCCGCCGCGTCTACACCGACTTCGGCATCTCCGTCCTGGTCACCTCCCACCTCCTCGGCGAGCTGGAGCGGACCTGTGACCACGTGGTGGTCGTCGACGGCGGCAAGCTGCTGCGGTCGAGCTCCACGAGCGACTTCACGCAGACCACCACCACCCTCGCGGTCGAGGTCACCGACTCCGACGCGCACCCGGACGGCACCGCCGCCCTGCGTACGGCGCTGGTGGCGGCGGGCATCACCCTCCACGCCGGCGAGGAGCAGGGCCTGCCCGGAGCGGGCCACATCCTGCTGATCGAGGCCACGGGCGAGGACACGTACGACACGGTCCGCGACACCGTCGCCGACCTGGGCATCGGCCTGGTCCGCATGGAGCAGCGCCGCCACCACATCGCGGAGGTCTTCCGCGACAGCGACCGGGCGGCCGCACAGCAGGCGGCCCAGCCGCAGGTACAGCAGCAGGGCCAGCCGCAGGGACGGCCCTCCGCCCAGTCGGCAGACCAGCAACCCGGCCAGCAGTCCGCCCAGCACCTCGTCCAGCAGAAGGGAGCCGGTTCCGATGGCGCCTGACACCTCGACCCAGATCCACAACATCGGCTACCGGTCCTACGACGGCCCCCGCCTCGGCCGCGCCTACGCCCGCAAGTCGCTCTTCTCGCAGTCCCTGCGGGGCGCGTACGGACTCGGCCGTTCGGCCAAGTCCAAGGTGCTGCCGATGATCCTCTTCGCGGTGATGTGCGTGCCCGCGCTGATCATCGTCGCCGTGGCCATCGCCGTCCCCGGCTCCACCGACCTGCCGATCAAGTACACGACGTACGCCCTGACCACCCAGGTGATCATCGGCCTTTACCTCGCGTCCCAAGCCCCCCAGTCGGTCTCCCGGGACCTGCGGTTCAAGACCGTGCCGCTGTACTTCTCACGCCCCATCGAGCGCGTCGACTACGTGGTGGCCAAGTACGCGGCCATGGCCTCGGCCCTCTTCATCCTCACCGCCACCCCGCTGCTGATCATGTGGATCGGCTCGCTGCTGGCGAAGTTCGACTTCGGTGACCAGACCAAGGGATTCGGGCAGGGACTGGTGTCCGTACTGCTGCTTTCGCTGCTCTTCGCCGGGCTCGGCCTGGTCATGGCCGCGCTCACCCCGCGCCGCGGCTTCGGCGTCGCCGCCGTGATCGGCCTGCTGCTCATCCCCTACGGCGCCGTCTCCACCGTGCAGGCCGTGGCCTACTCGACGGGGAACACCGGAGCCATCGACTGGATGGGCCTGTTCTCCCCGATCACCCTGATCGACGGAGTGCAGACCGCGTTCCTGGACGCCACCTCGGCGTTCCCCGGCGGTGAGGGCCCCTCGGCCGCCGTCGGTGTCGTCTACCTGCTCGTCGTCCTCGGCCTCATCGCCGGCTCCTACGCCGCCCTGATGGCCCGCTACCGGAAGGCCGGGCTGTGACCGTCATCGACATCGACCACACCTCCCGCTGGTTCGGCAACGTCGTCGCCGTGAACGACGTGACCATGCGGATCGGCCCCGGTGTGACCGGACTGCTGGGTCCCAACGGCGCCGGAAAGTCCACCCTCATCAACATGATGGGCGGCTTCCTCGCGCCCTCCACGGGGACCGTCACCCTCGACGGCGCGCCGATCTGGCGCAACGAGCAGGTCTACAAGCAGATCGGCGTCGTGCCCGAACGCGAGGCCATGTACGACTTCCTCACCGGCCGTGAGTTCGTGGTGGCCAACGCCGAACTGCACGGGCTCGACGACGCGGACGCCCAGCGCGCCCTCGCGACCGTCGAGATGGAGTACGCCCAGGACCGCAAGATCTCCACGTACTCCAAGGGCATGCGCCAGCGCGTGAAGATGGCGTCCGCGCTCGTCCACGACCCGTCCGTGCTGCTCCTCGACGAGCCGTTCAACGGCATGGACCCGCGTCAGCGCATGCAGCTCATGGAGCTGCTGCGGCGGATGGGCGACGAAGGCCGCACCGTCCTGTTCTCCTCCCACATCCTGGAGGAGGTCGAGCAGCTCGCCTCCCACATCGAGGTGGTCGTCGCCGGCCGGCACGCCGCCTCCGGCGACTTCCGCCGGATCCGCCGCCTGATGACGGACCGACCGCACCGCTACCTGATCCGGTCCTCCGACGACCGGGCCCTCGCCGCGGCCCTGATCGCCGACCCGTCCACCGCCGGCATCGAGGTCGACCTCAAGGAAGGCGCCCTGCGCATCCAGGCCGTCGACTTCGGACGCTTCACCGAGCTGCTCCCGCAGGTCGCCCGGGCGCACGGCATCCGGCTGCTCACGGTCTCGCCCTCCGACGAGTCCCTCGAGTCGGTCTTCTCCTACCTCGTCACGGCCTGAAGGAGCTGGCATGTACAACCCCACCGTTGCCCGGCTCACCTACCGGGCCCTGCTCGGCCGCCGCCGCGCGCTGATCCTCTTCGCGCTGCCCGCCCTGCTGATCGTCATCTCCGTCGCCGTCCGGGCCTTCACCGGCGTGGACGACAAGGTCGCCGCCGACCTCCTCGGCGGGTTCGCCCTGGCGACGATGGTCCCGCTGATCGGCGTCATCGCCGGCACCGGAGCCATCGGCCCCGAGATCGACGACGGCTCGATCGTCTACCTGCTCTCCAAGCCGGTGAAGCGGCCGACGATCATCATGACCAAGCTGATCGTCGCGATCGCCGTCACGATGGCCTTCTCCGCGATCCCCACCCTGATCGCCGGCTTCATCCTCAACGGCAACGGCCAGCAGATCGCCGTCGCCTACACCGTCGCCGCCCTCGTCGCCTCGATCGCCTACAGCGCGCTGTTCCTGCTGCTCGGCACCGTCAGCCGGCACGCGGTGGTCTTCGGCCTCGTCTACGCCCTGATCTGGGAGTCCCTCTTCGGCAGCCTGGTCTCCGGAGCCAAGACCCTCAGCGTCCAGCAGTGGTCCCTCTCCCTGGCCGAGAAGGTCGCCGGACCCGGGTACGTCGACGCCAGCGTCGGCCTGCCCACCGCCGTGATCCTGCTCCTCGTGGTCACCGTCGGCGCCACCGCCTACGCCGGCCAGAAGCTGCGCCGCCTCACCCTGGCCGGCGAGGAGTAGCCCCGCCGCCGCAGGCACCGCCCCCTGTGCCCCGCCCGGCCCACCGGCCGGGCGGGGCACAGGTTCGCGCGGGATCATCGGGTCATGATCGAGCCCACCGAGCCGGAGCCGTCCAGGCCCCTGCGGTCCTGGATACGTTCTTCGCCCGGGACGCACATCTGGCTGCTGATCATCGCCATCACCAGTGTCATCGTCGTGATCGCCCCGGACCGGGTCGAGCACGTACTGCTCCACCGCAACAGCAGCAACATCCACGAGCTGGTCCGATACCCCGTGCGTGCCCTGCTCAGCAGCGCGTTCTGGATCGAGAACCCGGCCTCGCTCGCCCTCTACGCCCTGCTCTTCGAGTGCTTCCACGCCCCCGTCGAGCGCTGGCTCGGCACCCTGCGCTGGCTCCTGATCGTCGCGACCGCCCACATCACGGCGACCCTGATCAGCCAGAAGGTCCTTCTGATGGCCATCCAGGACAACCGCGCGCCGCACAGCATGACCCACGTCGTCGACATCGGCGTCAGCTACGGCCTCGCGGCCTCGGTCGGTGTGCTGACCTACCGGCTGCCGAATCCCTGGCGATGGCTGTACCTGGCCGGCGCGGTCGCCTTCTTCGGAATCCCGCTCCTCACCGGCGGCAGCTTCACCGACCTCGGCCACGCCATTTCGCTCGCCGTCGGGCTGCTCGCCTGGCCGCTGACCCTGCACCAGGGGCCGCACACCGACCGCCCGCCCATCGATGTTTCACGTGGAACATGAGCGTTTCACGTGAAACAGGGTCATGTTTCACGTGAAACATCGGGGAAGACGGCCCGGACCCGCCAGCCGCCGCCGTCCCCCGGGCCTGCCCCGAGCGTCCCGCCGACGGCCTCCACCCGCTCCCTCAGACCCACGAGGCCGGTGCCGCCACCGCCTCGTCGGAGACCGGGGAAGGACCGGGAGCCGCGGGGCGGTGCCGTGTGGGACACGCTCAACTCGATGCCGGCCGTGGTCCGGCGCACGGTGACCCGTACCGCGTCCACTCCCCGGGCGTGGCGCCGTACGTTCGTCAGAGCCTCCACCGCGACCCGGTACGCGGCCGTGTCCGCCTCCCGGGCCAGCGCGGTCAGCGCCTGCTCCTCCGCCTCCAGTACGCCGCCCTCGAAGCGGTCCACCAGCTCCGGCAGCTCCGCGAGCCCGGGAACCGGGGTGGTGGGCCCGCCGCCGGCCCTGCGCAGTGCGTGCACCGTGCGGTCCATCGAGGCCAGAGCACTCAGCCCGGACTCCTCGATGCGCTCCAGGGCGAGGACCGCCTGACGCGGATCGGCGTCCGCCACGAACCGGGCGGCCTGCGCCTGTACCACCATCGCGGTCACGTCGTGCGCGACGAAGTCATGCAGATCCCGGGCCACTTCGAGCTGCTGGTCGCGCCGGGCGTCCCGTACCGCCCGGCGCGTCCGCGCGGCCTGCCGCCGCAGGTGCCCACCGGCGGCCACGGCCCCCAGGGCGGGCAGCGACCAGAACGCTGCCGCACCACAGGCTTCGAGCCATGACCCTCCTTCGTCCCACACGAGAGGGGCCGGCCACAGCGCCACCGCCACGACGCCCAGGGCTCCGGCGGGGATTGCGTCCCGCCGGGAGGACCACCGGGCCACCAGTCCCAGCAGCGGCAGCAGTAACGCCATGGCCGACAGGGACCACGCCCCGGGCAGCCGTGCGAGGGAACAGGCGACGGACAGCGCGGAGGCGCCCGCAAGCGTCGGGGCGTAGAGGGCTCGCGGGTTCACGGTCATGAGGGCGACCCTACGGACGGCCCTGGCACGGGGCCATCTGCCGTTCGGCAGAGGGGAGCCGACGCCCGGGCCCCGAAGCCTGACGGCACGAAATTCGCTGGTAAGGGCCGTGCGGCAGGGGCAGAGTGGGCAGTGCGGGGAGCAACAAAAGGTCCGGGACAGCCACTTCGAGCGCGCCTCGCGGCGCGGGCTGTCCCGGACCTCTCGTACGTCGTGCGCCGTGCCCCGGCTACGCGGCGCCCAGCAGGCGTTCCAGTACCACCGCGATGCCGTCCTCCTGGTTGGAGGTCGTCACCTCGTCGGCCACGGCCTTGAGCTCCGGATGGGCGTTGGCCATGGCCACGCCGTGGGCGGACCAGCCGAACATGGGGATGTCGTTCGGCATGTCGCCGAAGGCGATCGTCTCCGCGGCCTTCACACCCAGCCGCCGTGCGGCCAGGGACAGGCCGGTGGCCTTGCTCAGGCCGAGCGGCAGGATCTCGACGATGCCGGGACCCGCCATCACGATGTCGACGAGGCTGCCGACGGTCGCCCGGGCCACCTTGACCAGCTCGTCCTCGCCCATCCCCGGGTGCTGGATGTAGAGCTTGTTCAGCGGGGCGGTCCAGACCGCCGCCGTGTCCTCCAGGTAGAGCGCCGGCAGGCCCTCCTGCACCTGGTATCCCGGACCGAACAGCACTTCGCCGTCCACGCCGTCCCGGCTGGCCGCCAGGGCCAGCGGACCCACCTCGGCCTCTATCTTCGACAGCGCCAGCCCGGCGAGCTGCCGGTCCAGCGTCACCGACGTCAGCAGCCGGTGTGCTCCCGCGTCGTAGACCTGCGCGCCCTGCCCGCACACGGCGATCCCCTTGTAACCGAGGTCGTCGAGCACGTGACGGGTCCAGGGCACGGCCCGGCCGGTGACGATGATGTGCGCCGCGCCCGCCGCGGTGGCCGCGGCGAGCGCTTCACGGGTGCGCTCCGAGACGGTGTCGTCGTCACGCAGGAGCGTGCCGTCGAGGTCCGTCGCGACGAGCTTGTACGGGAAGGGGGCGGCCGGGCTCACTTGGTGATCGGCTCCAGCACCTCGCGGCCGCCCAGGTACGGACGGAGCACCGGAGGCACCCGCACCGAACCGTCGGCCTGCTGGTGGTTCTCGAGGATCGCGACGATGGTGCGCGGTACGGCGCACAGCGTGCCGTTCAGCGTCGACAGCGGCGCGGTCTTCTTGCCCTCGCGGTAGCGGATCGACAGGCGGCGGGCCTGGAAGCCGTCACAGTTCGAGGCGGAGGTCAGCTCGCGGTACTTGCCCTGGGTCGGGATCCAGGCCTCGCAGTCGAACTTGCGCGAGGCGGAGGAGCCCAGGTCGCCGGTGGCCACGTCGATGACCTGGAACGGCAGCTCCAGGCTGGTCAGCCACTGCTTCTCCCATTCGAGGAGCCGCTGGTGCTCGGCCTCGGCCTCCTCCGGGGCGACGTACGAGAACATCTCGACCTTGTCGAACTGGTGGACGCGGAAGATGCCCCGGGTGTCCTTGCCGTAGGTACCGGCCTCGCGGCGGAAGCACGGCGAGAAGCCGGCGTAGCGCAGCGGAAGCTTGTCCGCGTCGATGATCTCGTCCATGTGGTACGCGGCGAGCGGGACCTCGGAGGTGCCGACCAGGTAGTAGTCGTCCTTCTCCAGGTGGTACACGTTCTCCGCGGCCTGGCCGAGGAATCCGGTGCCCTCCATGGCACGCGGGCGGACCAGGGCCGGCGTCAGCATGGGGATGAAGCCGGCCTCGGTGGCCTGCGCGATCGCGGCGTTCACCAGGGCGAGCTCCAGCAGCGCGCCGACACCGGTGAGGTAGTAGAAGCGCGAGCCCGACACCTTGGCGCCGCGCTCGACGTCGATGGCGCCGAGCGATTCGCCGAGCTCCAGGTGGTCCTTGGGCTCGAAGCCCTCGGCGCCGAAGTCACGGATCGTGCCGTGCGTTTCGAGGACGGTGAAGTCCTCCTCGCCGCCGACGGGGACGTCGCCGTGGACGATGTTGCCGAGCTTGAGGAGGAGCTGCTTGGCGGCCTCGTCGGCCTCGTTCTGCTCGGCCTCGGCGGCCTTGACGTCCTGCTTGAGCTGCTCGGCCTTGGTCAGCAGCTCGGCCCGCTCCTCCGGGGAGGCCTTGGGGATGAGCTTGCCGAGCGACTTCTGCTCGTTGCGCAGTTCGTCGAAGCGCATGCCGGAGGACCTGCGGCGCTCGTCGGCGGAGAGCAGTGCGTCGACGAGTTCGACGTCCTCTCCACGGGCGCGCTGCGAGGCGCGGACACGGTCAGGGTCTTCACGGAGCAGCCGGAGGTCAATCACCCCTCCAGGCTACCGGGCGGGGCTTCCGGGGATCACACCGATATCACGCTGCGTGTCGCTATGTCCCAATTGAGGCGAATGGAAATCTCTTGTCCGACGGCTGGAACCGATCGCCCGGCGGGTGTCGATAAAACCGGCCTCATTCGCCGAAAAGGGGCAAGGCCGCGCCGGGTGGGCGGGCCTGAGCAGCGTCGGAGGGTGTTCCTTGTCCACAGGAATTCCCCTCGCAGCTGTCTTATCCACAGGCTGTGTGCCGCATCTGTGGACACGGAATTAGATCAATAGGGATCCTGGCGGGGTGGGGTCCGATCCGGGTTCAAACCGCCCTCACACACTCATTCGGGTGGGAATGACTCGCTCCAAAGAGTTGATCGCTGATACAGGGGTGACAGCGTTCACCTGTCGCTCCCCAGCGCGAAACCTGAGGCCCCGGCCGATTTGTCGACCTTGTCGCGCCGCTCTGTCGACTTGTCCCCAGGTCCCCATCCCGGCCTGTGGATAACTCTGTGGACAGTGGACGAAGTCCTACGGGCGGCCGTCGAGGCAACGCGTCAGCCAGTCGGAGGCCTCGGTGAAGTCGCTGTCGGAGGTTCCCGGCCGCGCGTCCCGCACCTCACTCAGAGCGACACCGGCACGCGGGTAGGAGCCGAGGAAGCGGACCTGGGGACAGGTCCGCTTCAGACCCATCAGGGCCTCGCTGACCCGGCGGTCGGAGATGTGTCCCTCGGCGTCGACCGCGAAGCAGTAGTTGCCGATGCCCTGACCCGTCGGCCGGGACTGGATCAGCATCAGGTTCACTCCCCGGACGGCGAACTCCTGGAGCAGCTCCAGCAGCGCACCGGGGTGGTCCTCGCCCAGCCACAGCACCACGGAGGTCTTGTCGGCGCCGGTCGGCGCGGCGGGCCGGGCGGGCCGGCCGACGAGCACGAACCGGGTTTCGGCGTTCTCCGCGTCGTGGATCTCGGTGACCAGCGCTTCCAGCCCGTACGTGACGGCGGCGAACTCACCGGCGAAGGCCGCGTCGAACCGGCCCTCCTGCACCAGCCGGGCTCCGTCGGCGTTGGAGGCGGCCGACTCCCACACCGCGTCGGGCAGGTTCGCCCGCAGCCAGTTCCGCACCTGCGGCTGGGCGACGGGGTGCCCGGTGACGGTCTTGACGTCCGACAGCTTGGTCCCCGGCCGCACGAGCAGGGCGAACGCGATGGGCAGCAGCACCTCGCGGTAGATCATCAGAGGTTCGCCGGAGGCCAGCTCGTCGAGGGTGGCGGTGACCCCGCCCTCCACGGAGTTCTCGATCGGCACCAGCGCCGCCGCCGCCTCGCCGTTGCGCACGGCGTCCAGGGCGGCGGGGACCGAGACCATCGGGACGAGCTCCCGGGTGGCGGCTTCCGGCAGCGTACGGAGGGCGGCTTCGGTGAAGGTGCCCTCGGGACCGAGATAGGTGAAGCGGGTGGCCGACATGCGGTCAGCCTAATGCCGGGGCGGCCGCCGCAGCGGGGCCGTTCACCCTTCGAGCAGGCGCTGTCCGACGTACTCCCCGGCGCGCGGGCCGGGCGGAACGGCGTACAGGCCGCTGGACTCGTGCCGGATGAACGCGGACAGGGCGTCCCCGCGGTCGAGCTTGCGCTGGACGGGGACGAATCCGCGCAGCGGGTCGGCCTGCCAGCAGATGAACAGCAGCCCGGCGTCAGGCGTGCCGTCGGGGGCGATCCCGTCGTGGAAGGAGAAGGGCCGGCGGAGCATGGCGGCTCCGCCGTTCTGCTCGGGGGCCGAGATCCGGGCGTGGGCGTTGGAGGCGATGACGGGCTTTCCGTCGGCGCCGAGCTTGTCCAGGGCCATCTCCGTGGTCTCGGTGCCACCGGTCAGCGGGGCTCCGGTGGCCTTGGTCCGGCCGATGACCTGCTCCTGGTCGGCCAGGGACTGCTTGTCCCAGTCGTCGAGCAGCATCCGGATCCGGCGCACGACGGCGTACGAGCCCCCGGCCATCCAGGCGTGCTCGGCGGGCCCCGGCCCGGTGCCCGGCACGAAGATCCGCTTGTCGAAGTCCGGGTCCGCGGGCTTGGGGTTCCCGGTGCCGTCGACCTGGCCCATCAGGTTCCGCGCGGTCAGGGGCTTCGCGGTGGCGCCCGGGGTCCGGTTGAAGCCGTTCATCTGCCAGCGCACGCGTGCGGCGTCCCCGGCGTCCTTCTGTACGGCACGCAGGGCGTGGAAGGCGACGAGCCCGTCGTCCGCGCCGATCTGGACCCACAGGTCGCCGTTGCTGCGCTGGGCGTCGAGCCGGTCGGAGGAGAAGTCCGGCAGCGGGTCGAGGGCCGCCGGGCGGCGGGCGGTCAGGCCGGTGCGCTCGAAGAAGGAGTGCCCGAACCCGAAGGTGACGGTGAGGGAGGACGGCCCCGCGTCGAGGGCGATCCCGCTGTCGGCGGTCGGCGCGGTCTCGCCCGCCATCAGCCGCCGCGCGGTGTCGGACCAGCGGCGCAGCAGCGCGGCGGCCTCGGTGCGGCCGGCCCCGGGTGCCAGGTCGAAGGCGAGGACGTGGCCCTTGGCCTGGAGCGGGGTGGTGATCCCCGCCTGGTGGTCCCCGTCGAAGGCGACCCGGGAGGCGCCCAGGGAGGCGAGTGCCCCGGCCGGGCCGGTGGCACCGGCCGGGGAGTCGGCGATCGAGGCGTGGGTGAGGGCCCCGCCCGTGGCGCCGAGGGCGAGTCCGACGGCGCCGGCGGCGCTCACGGTGCCCAGCAGCCTGCGCCGGGAGATCTCGATGTCCGGGTTGCTCCCGGTGCTGTCGGTCACGCTGCTCAGCCGATCTTCACGTTCTTCTGGACGGTCGTCTGGTCGATGTCGGAGGTGCGGACGGTCACGTCGATGCGCCATTCACCCGTGAGCGGCAGCTGGACCCCGGACGCGGTCCAGTGTCCGGGACCGGAGCGGTCCGGGACGACCGGCAGCGGGCCGATCTCCTTGGCGGGCAGGGTGAAGGCCACCTTGATCTCGGGGAGGTCCAGGGGCTTGGCGTCCGGGCCCTCCGCCCACAGGTGGAGCGTGTTGGCGCCGACCCGGCCCGGGTCGAGCTCCAGCCGTACGGTGCCCTTGCCGTTCTGGCCGCCGGTGTCGAAGGGCAGGGTGATCTTGACGGGGCGGTTGGGCACCGCGGTGGCGGCCGCGCCCCGGCCGGTCTCCTGCTCCACGGCGCGACCGGGCTCGGTGCTGGTCAGGACGGTGGTGACGGCGAGCAGGGCCACGGCCACCGCCGCCTCCGCGAGGACCGACCGGCGCAGGCCGGCCCGGCCGGGATCGGCGTCGCGCACCTGGTGCTCGCGGGCCTTCTCGCGTGCGGCGTGCTGCCGGGCGAGCTGGGCGGCCCGCTTGGGGTCCGCGGGCTCGGGGTCGGCGGACTCGGTGCCGGCCGCCGCCTTCGAGGCCCCTGTTTCACGTGAAACATCGCTCCCCGAGAGCACCCCGGCCGCGGAGCCGGCCGACTCCCCGGTGACCTTGGCGGCCACCTTGTCGGACACCTCCGCGGCGGTCTCCGCCGGGGCGTCCGCGAGCCGGGCGGTCCACTTCCGCGAGAGGTAGGCGACGCCGAGGAGCACGGCGACCAGCCCCACCTTGATCATCAGGAGTCGGCCGTAGCTGGTGCCGGTGAGGGCCGACCAGCTGCCGAGCTGGCGCCAGGACTGGTAGACGCCGGTGACGGCGAGGACCACGACACTGATGAAGGCGACCTTCGAGAAGCGCCGTACGGCGTCCCGCTCGATGTCCGGCACCTTGTGCAGGGCGACCAGCAGTGCGGCGAGACCGCCGAGCCAGGCGGCCACGGCCAGCAGGTGCAGGATGTCGGCCGGCATCGCGATGGCGGGCTGGATCCCGGTGGAGGCGTGCTCGGAGAGGGCCCAGGTGGCGGCGATGCCGGCGGCCACCACGGCCCCGCCGAGCCCGAGCCCGAAGGCCAGGTCGCTCGTCTCCTTGCTGCCGTCGGGCTCCTGTCCCGATGCCTCGTGTCCGGATGCCTCCTGGGCCTGCTGGCGGCGTGCGTACGCCCCGAAGAGCACGGCGATGAACAGGGCGGCCGCGCCGAGGAGCAGCAGCCGGGAGACGAACGAGGCGCCGGTCTTGGTCTCCAGCACGGCCCGCAGCCCGGCGAGGTCGAAGACGTCGGCGAACTTCCCCGAGCCGGTGTACGGGTTGCGGAGCGCCAGCATCGCCAGGGTGGCGGCGGTCAGGGTGACCCAGCCCCGCAGGACCAGCTTCTGCAGCGGCCGTTCGGCGGCCCCCCGGCGCCAGCACAGCAGGATGAAGGCGGCGCCGCCGACGAGGACGGTGAACCCGGCGTAGGCGGCGTAGCGGGCGATCCCGTACGCGATGCCGACGGGCCCGCCGCCCGCCTGCTGGGTGGGCAGGGCGACGTCGGTGGCCGAGGGGGCGCCGATGGAGAAGGTGAAGGCGCCGGAGATCGGGTGGCTGTCCGCGGAGACGGCCTGCCAGGCGACGGTGTACGTACCGTCGGGCAGCCCGGTGTGGAGGGCGGTGCCGTACCGGATGACCGAGCCGCTGCACATGTCGCGCAGCTCGCCGGTGTCCACGCGCCTGCCCTGCGGGTCCATGACGCGGATGGAGTCGTCGCCCATGGCGACCTGCTCCGAGAAGGAGAGGGTGACCTGGGCGGGTGCCGTGGCGACCACCGCCCCGTCCTGGGGGTCGCTCGCGGTGAGTGCGGCGTGTGCCGTGGCCGGTCCGGCCGCGGTGAACAGGGTTGCCAGCAGGGCTGCGAGGACCAGCGCGAGCCGCGGCAGGAATGCCGTGATGCGGACCCGGGCTGGGGAAGGGGCGGGGGCGGTGGCCGTCATGGCGTGTCAGTTCCTCGGTCCGTCAGTGGGCGTTGGAGTTCTGTGCGTTGTAGGTCCGCTCTTTCACGTCGACCTCGACCTTGACCGGGTCGGCCTTCTCGAACCGGAGCTCGACGGTGATCTTGTCCCCGACGGCCGGCTTGTTCTTGAGTCCCATGAACATCACGTGGTCGCCGCCCCGCTGGAGCTTGAGCTCGCCGCCCGCGGGCACGTCCAGAGCCTGGACCTGCTGCATCTTCTGATCCTTGGTCTGGTGGATCTGAAGGTCGTCGGAGAGGGGGCTGGTGACGGCCGTCAGCTTGTCCGCGGTCTTCGAGTCGTTCTTGATGACCATGAAGGCGCCGGCCATCTTGTCGTTGACCGGTTCCGGCATGAAGGCCCCGCTGACCGTCAGCTTCGGCTTCGCGCCGTCGGATCCGGAGGAGGAGTCCGAAGAGGAGTCCGAGGAGCAGCCGGATATGGCGAGCGCGGCCGTCAGGGCGAGGGCGGCGGCGAGGGTGTTGCGGGTGGTGCGGCGGTTCACGGGTTCTCCCCCTTGGCGAGCTTCGGCAGGTCCTTGGTGTAGTCATCGACGGTGGTGCCCTCGCCGTAGAGGACGTAGCCCTCTTCCGTCTTGGGCGAGAACGCGATGACCTGGGCACCGTGCATGGAGACGACCTTGCCGTCGGGCCCCGTCGTGGGGGCCTCGATGCCGATGCCGAGCGAGCGCGCCGCGGTCTGGATGGTGGCGAAGTCCCCGGTCAGTCCGATGAAGGACGGGTCCTGGGCCTTGAGCCACGAGCCGAGGGATTCGGGAGTGTCCCGTTCGGGGTCCGTGGTGACGAAGACGACCCGGAGGTCGTCCTGGTCCGCCTTCGGCAGCGCCTTCTTGGCGACGGCGATGTTGCTCATCGTCAGGGGGCACACGTCGGGGCAGTTGGTGTAGCCGAAGTAGATGAGCGTCGGCTTGCCCTTGGTCTGCTCGCGCAGGTTCCAGGGCTTGCCGGTGGTGTCCGTGAGGACGAGGTCCGGCTTGTCGAAGGGGCGGTCGAGGACCGTCGCGGCCCCGGCCTTCTTCTGACCGGTGATCTGGGTGACCGAACCGGTGTTCTTCGCCGTCTCACCGCCACAGGCGGAGAGGGCGAGGGCGGTCGCCACCGCGAGGGCGGCGACCGTCACACGTGTGGTGCGCATGGAGGAATGTCCCTGGGATCGGGGATGGTACGGATGTTCTGGGAACGACACGCCCTGCGGGCGCGGCAGGTCAGGAGGCGCGCCGACGCGAGGCGATGCCGAAGGCGACGCCGCCGAGGCCGATGACGATGCCGGCGATGCCGAGGGCGCGGGCGGTCGTGTCGGAGCCCTTGGCCGCGGCCTCGTCGTGGTGACCGTCCCCGGCCGCCTTGTCGTCCTTGCCGGCGTTCTTGGCCTCGTCGGCCTTCGTGTCGCCGCCGGCGGCGTGGTGGTCGTCGCCCTTGGCGGCGGTCAGCTTCAGGACGGGCGCCGGGGTCTGCGGCTCCGGGGCGCCTTCCTTGGCCTCCTCGATCCAGCGGACGACCTCGTTGTTGTCGTACGTCTGGATCGCCTTGAAGACCATCTGGTCGGCGTTCTCGGGGAGCTTGCCCACGGAGACCGGGAACTGCTGGAACTTGCCGGGCTCGATCTTGCCGCCGGACCAGGTCACCTTGGTGACGGCCTCGTTGATCTGCTTGCCGTGCACGGTGAGCGGCTTGTCGAGCTTGCTCTTCTCGACGCTCACGGTCCAGCCGGGGATGTCCTGAGGCATGACGGACGTGAGCGGCTGGTCGATCGGGAAGCTGACCTCCAGCTGCGTCGTCGACGCGTTGTCGCGCTCGTTGGGGACCTTGAAGTTGATCGTCGCGTAGCCGCCCTTGGTGGCGTCGCCGGGCTGCACGCTGACGTGCGCGAAGGCCGTCCCGGAAAGGACGAGGACGGAACCGGCGGCGAGGGCGGCGGCGAAGGAGACGCGAGAGGTCTTCATGCGGGAACACTCCACGGAAGCAGGGGTGACATCGGCTCCGCACACGGGCGCGCGCGGAGGTCGCGGCACCGGTGCTCCCGTCGCTCGTGCTCGGGGGGACGTAGGGGTGCCGCGTCAGGCTGCGAGGGCGAGCGCCGTGGGGGGCCCGCGCCTGGTCACCGTGTGCTGGAGCGCCTCACGGCCGGTCGCGGCCGCGGGGGCCGCCCCGCTGCGGCCGGTGCGCCGGGCCCGCGCGGGTGCGCCCGGGATGCCGGCGGCGAGGGCGCGTACGAAGGCCAGCGCGGCGCGCAGCGGACGTACGGGATCGGCCTCGGTGGACAGCCGGGACAGTTCGAGGAGCCGGAACAGCGCGGCGTCTCCCCGGCCCATCAGCCAGCCGGCCGCCAGCGCGGCCAGCAGGTGCCCGGCCAGCATGGCCGGGCTGAACAGCCCGGTCGCCTGCTGCCCGGCGGCGCCCGCCAGGTGCTCGTGCGCGGCGTGGCCCTGGGCGGCGGCCCCTCCGGCCACGGCGGCCGGGTCGAGGCCTGCGGCCTCCAGGATCCGTCGGGCGTCGGCCGGGCTGAGCGGTACGGAGTTGCCCCCGCAGACCAGCCGGGCGGCGAGCGCCGCGAGGGAGGTGTCGGAGTCCGCGGCCGTCGCCCGCGCGGCGGCCTCGCCGTGCTGGGAGAGACCGAACAGGGCGTGCAGTCCCGCCTGCCCGGAGGCGAGCGCGGCGGCTATCCCGCCGGGTGAACGCCGCCGCCCCGAGAGCGGGGCCGCGACCGCGAACACGGCGACGAAGGCGGAGGCCAGCGCCCACCACGGCACGGCGGCGCAGGAGGCCACGGCGTGCCCGACAGCGGACAGCATGACGCAGACCGCGGCGAACACCGCGGCCCGGGTCGTCCGGAGCCCGGCTCCGGTGCGCGTCGTGTGGGGGGCAGTCATGGCCGGGCCATCATCGCACTGCGCTTAGGCCCTGCATACGGCAGGTACGGAAGGGACCCGTGCGTTCCGGCCTCCGGTCAGGCCGGGGTCAGCGAACGGGCGGTGCGCGCCCTGCGGCGGCCGCCGCGTACACCGCTCCGTGGGAATGCCGCATCGGCCGAATGAGGGCTCCGGCGGCCGCCGGGCGCTTACGGCCCGCCCGGGGCGGCAATAGGTAACCGTATGAGCATCTGGTGGTCTCTCCACTTGAGGCGCGAAGCCGCGAGCGTGCCGCTCGCCAGGCGACTGCTGCTGGGGACGATGGAGACCGCGGGGGTGGACCCGGACATCTCGTTCGACCTGTCGCTGGCACTGAGCGAGGCGTGCGCGAACGCGGTGGAGCACGGCGGCCGTGTCGCCGGCCCCGGCTGCGGGGTTCCGGGCGCGGGCGCCCACGACGGTTCCGGGGTCCCCGACGGCTGGGCCGACGCCGAAGGTGCGGGCGACGCGGACGACGCCGACGGGTCCGGGGCGTACCACGTCACGGCCTATCTGGACGGGGACCGCTGCCGCATCGAGGTGTCCGACTCCGGTCCGGGGTTCCCGGCCGCGACGGTGGCCCGCCGCAGACCCTCCCTGGCCGAGCACGGCCGCGGCCTGCACCTGATCGAGGAGCTCGCCGACCACGTCCGCTTCCGCAACCGGCCGGGCCGGGGAGCCGTGGTGAGCTTCGACAAGATGCTGAAGTGGCGCGACGACGCGCTGCTGAAGGTGTCGTAGCCGCCGCTTCCGTGAACGGAGCCGGCGCGGACGCGCCGGTGGGCGGGACCCCGCAGGAGGTCCCGCCCACCGTGAGCCGAAGGGGCGTCAGCCCTTGAGGCGCGCCATCCAGGCCTCGACCTCGTCCGAGGTGCGGGGCAGGCCGGCCGACAGGTTCCGGTTGCCGTCCTCGGTGACGAGGATGTCGTCCTCGATGCGGACGCCGATGCCCCGGTACTCCTCGGGCACGGTCAGGTCGTCGGCCTGGAAGTACAGCCCGGGCTCGACGGTCAGACACATGCCCGGCTCCAGCGTGCCGTCGACGTACGCCTCGGTGCGCGCGGCGGCGCAGTCGTGGACGTCCATGCCGAGCATGTGGCCGGTGCCGTGCAGGGTCCAGCGGCGCTGGAGGCCGAGTTCCAGGACGCGCTCGACCGGGCCCTCCAGCAGGCCCCACTCGACGAGCTTCTCGGCGAGGACGTGCTGCGAGGCGTCGTGGAAGTCGCGGAACTTCGCCCCCGGCTTGACGGCGGCGATGCCGGCTTCCTGGGATGCGTACACCGCGTCGTAGATCTTGCGCTGGATGTCGGTGTAGGTGCCGTTGATCGGCAGGGTGCGCGTGACGTCGGCGGTGTAGAGGGAGTGGGTCTCCACGCCGGCGTCGAGGAGGAGCAGGTCGCCGGAGCGGACGTCGCCGTCGTTGCGGACCCAGTGCAGGGTGCAGGCGTGCGGGCCGGCGGCGCAGATGGAGCCGTAGCCGACGTCGTTGCCCTCGACGCGGGCGCGCAGGAAGAAGGTGCCCTCGATGTAGCGCTCGGACGTGGCCTCGGCCTTGTCGAGGACCTTCACGACGTCCTCGAAGCCGCGGACCGTGGAGTCGACGGCCTTCTGCAGCTCGCCGATCTCGAAGGCGTCCTTCACGGCGCGGGCCTCGGAGAGGTAGACGCGCAGTTCCTCGTCGCGCTCCTTGGTCACCTTGTCGGTGAGGGCGGCCTCGATGACGGAGTCGTGCCCGCGCACGTTGCGGACCGGGCCCTCCGCCTCGGTGAGGGCGTCGGCGAGCTCGCGGACGTCCTTGGCCGGGATGCCCAGGAGCTGCTCGGCCTCGGCGAGGGAGTGGCGGCGGCCGACCCACAGCTCGCCCTGGCCGGACAGCCAGAACTCGCCGTTCTCGCGGTTGGAGCGCGGCAGCAGGTAGATCGTGGCGGTGTGGCCGGTCCCGCCGGTGGGCTCCAGGACCAGGACGCCGTTCTCGGTCTGGTCACCGGTGAGGTACGCGTACTCGGTCGAGGCGCGGAAGGGGTACTCGGTGTCGTTCGAGCGGGTCTTCAGCCGGCCGGCCGCGATGACGAGGCGCTCGCCGGGGAAGCGCGCGGACAGGGCGGCGCGGCGCTCCGCCGTGTGCCCGGCCTGGGCGATGGGTTCCAGGCCGCGCAGCTCGGTGTCGGCCCAGCCGGTGCGCATGCTCTCCGCGAGTTCTTCGCTGACGCCCGGGTACAGCCCGTTCTTGCGCTGCTTGTGCTTCTTCTGGGGCTGCTCTTCTTCCGGGGTCTCCGGGGTGAGCTCGTCAGCCACGTCTTCTCCTCAGCTGCTACGACATGCAGGTACCGGGTATGGACCTCATCCATCGTATGTGCGAAGAGAAGACGTCCGGCGGGACCTGTGACATATCAGTCAAACCGGACGATCGTCTTCCGGGGCCTCCCCCGAACGGCGGGTTCCCCCTCAGTCGAACCGGACGGCGAGCAGGACGACGTCCTCGTCGGGATCCGCGGAGGGCGCGGCCGGGTCCTCCCCCGGCAGTACGGTCCGCAGGATGTGGTCGCAGATCGCGGCCGGGTCGTCCCGGGCGGTACGGGGAACCCCCGCGGCCGCCGCGTGCAGCCGGGCGTACGCCCGGTCCATGGCGTCGCCGGTACGCCGCAACAGCCCGTCGGTGTAGAGCAGCACCGTTTCTCCGGGCGCGGGCTCGATCTCCACGCTCGGGGCCTCCCAGCAGGCGAGCATCCCCAGCGGCGCGGAGAGGGTGGTCTCCACGTACTCGGTGCGCCGCTCGCCGATGAGCAGCGGCGGGGCGTGCCCGGCCCCGGCCAGGACGATCTTCCGCGCGGCGGGCTCGCAGTAGGCGAACAGCGCGGTCGCCGAGCGGGCGGGCTCGGTCAGGCGCAGCAGCAGTTCGAGGTCGGACAGCACCGCGACGGGGTCCTCGCCCTCCATGACGGCGTACGCGCGCAGCGAGGCCCGCAGCCGACCCATGGCCGCGACGGCGCTCGGGCCGGAACCGGTGACGGATCCGACGGCCAGTCCCATGGCGCCCTCGGGCAGCGGGAGGGCGTCGTACCAGTCGCCGCCGCCGCGCGGTCCCGTGTGGTGCCGGGCCGCGAGCTGCACCCCGGCGATCCGGGGGAGCCGGCTGGGCAGCAGTTCCTCGGCGACGGTGGCCAGCCGGACGCGGGCGCGGTCCACCTCGACCATCCGGGCCAGGTGCTCGGCGGCGTGCCGCACGTACAGCCCGATGAGGTCGCGCTGCCGCTCGTTCGGCTCGGCCTGTTCGTCGTAGAGCCAGACCGCCGCGCCGAGCCGGCCGGCGGCGTCGGCGGTCAGCGGCAGCGCGTAGCTGGCCGCGTAGCCGAGCCGGGCCGCGACCTCGCGGTGGCGCGGGTCGACGGGGGGTTCGTAGCCGCCGGATCCGGGGGCCGCGGGCGCGCTGTCCGGCTCGGGGAGCACCTCGGAGCCGCCGTGGGCGTCCGGGAGTCCGTCGAGGATGCGGCCGTAGGAGGTGGCGCTGCGCGGCACGGTCTCGATGTGGCCGAGGTCCGCGCGCCCGAGGCCGAGGCCGATGGTGGTCGTGGGGCCGAGGCCGTCGGAGGGTTCCAGGACCACCAGCCCCCGGCGTGCGCCGACGAGGGCGGCTCCGGCGCGCAGGAACTCCTGGAGGGAGGAGTCGAGGTCGCGGGCCCGGGCGAGGCGCTCGGTGAGCTCGTGCAGGGTGGTGAGGTCGGAGACCATGCCCGCCAGCCGGTCCTGGATGACGCTGCTCGCGGCAGGCGGAGCGGCCTGGGCGGGGGTGGTGCGTACGGGCGTGGAAGCGGGCGTGGGCGCCGGAGTCTGCGCTGACGCTGTAACTGCTGGATCGATTCCAGCCACTTTCGGCAGATGCGGGGCGCTCATGGCGTCCGCCTTTCCACCTGGTGCGATTCGCCATATAGCATCGCAAACCCCCAGATCGTGCTGCGCCGCCATCAATGGATCCACATCTACACGCACACGAGGAGCGATGTCCAGCATCGGACCAGCGGGAATCCTGGTGTCCGTGGGACGACAACTCACGGTCCAGCCAGGGCTAAAACTTGGCCGGAAAAAGCTGGAAGCGGACGGTTTTTGCGATCGACTGGGCGGGCGTCGTAGTGGCTTCGGGTACGTAATCGGTGGTACCCAGGGTCAGTTGACGCCTCCCGGCACCGCCGGGAACCGCCCGGCACGGGCCGTCGTCCTTAGCGGCGGCAGCCGGTCTCGACACCGGTGCGGGTCGCGCTCCGCCCCCGCCGGACGTTTGATGGACCCGTAAGAAAACTGCACGAACCGTGTGAACCTGCTTCCGGCGGACAGTGACGCGAAACGTGTACGTGTGGTGAAACACCGCTCACATGGTGTGATGTGGCCCCTCGGCGTTCAACGGAAAGGAACGAGCGCTCATGCGCGAGATCCTCGGAAGGCGTCTCCAGCGGCTCCGCGACCGGTGGAAATCCCCGCGCGCCGTCTCCCGCTCCGCCTCGTCGCCCGAGGCCGCCGCGGGCCCGTCCCTGCTCGACGGGGCGCTCACCTGCGCCACGGTCTGGCAGTGGCCCGTCCTCCCGGGCGTGGGCCGGGCCGGCGCCGAGAGCACGCGGTGCGCCTGCCCCGACCCCGACTGCGTGGTGCCCGGCGCGCACCCCTTCGACCCCGGACTGCTCGCCGCCACCACCGACGCCCGGATGGTGGCCTGGTGGTGGGCCAGGCGGCCCAGCGCCCCGGTGCTGCTGGCCACCGGTGGGGCGGCGCCGTGCGCGGTGAGCCTGCCGGCCGTCGCGGCCGCGCGTGCCGTCGGACGGCTGGACGCGCAGGGCATGCGGCTCGGGCCGATCGTCGCCTCGCCGACCCGGTGGTCCCTGCTGGTGGCGCCCTACTCGCTGGAGCGGCTCGGCGAACTCCTGTACGCCAAGGACCACGTGCCCTCCTCGCTGCGCTTCCACGGCGAGGGCGGCTACCTGTTGCTGCCGCCCTCGACCGCTTCGGGCGGCGGGCAGGTCTGCTGGGAGCGGGAACCCGCCGTGGGTTCCGGGGGTCCGTGGCTGCCGGAGGTCGAGGCGGTCGTGGACGCGCTCGTCGAGGCGAGCACCGGCGCCCCGGGCGGCGGAAGCCGGCTCGCGTACTGAGCTCGGGGGCCGCATCACTCGTACGGGTGCCAGGAGGGCCGGTTTCCAAGGGAATTGGGCGCGGGGATCTCCGCGCCCCTTTCCGGCGTCGCTATCTTCGGCGAATGAATCTCCGCCTGATCGGTATCGGCGCCGGTGTGCTGATCATCTTGTCGCTTCCTCTCGCCGGGGCGATCGCCGGGCCGGATTTCGCCGGTCAGGATGACGGAAAGGGCGGGGGTTTGCTCTCCTCGCTCGGCCTTTCCGACCCGTCCCGTACGCCGGACACCGCGCGGTCCGCCGAAGGTGCCGCCCGCCCGGCGCAGCCGGGGCCGGCCGAGCAGCCCCGTACGGATTCCCGCTGCGGTCCGGAACTCTCCTCCCCGCACGGGGTGGAGGCGCAGACCTGCGTCCTGGAGAGCGAGGGGCAGACCTGGGGCCGCAGTTACTACCGGAACACCAGCGGCCGGATCTTGGACGCCGTACTCACCGTCATGGGGCCGGCGGGGCGGACGGTACAGATCCGTTGCGCCGTGGGCGCGGGCGACGAGCCGGGTCTGTGCGAAACGCCCCGGGGTGAGTCGGTGGGAAAGCCGGACGACTACTCGGCCGTAGCGGAATTTGCAGTTCCGGATGATGAAGGGCAACTGCTCCTGCGGTCCGGGAGCAACTCACCGGAGCCGGGCGACGGTTGACCGCCGCCGGAAATGGAAGGGCCCGGTCGCTGGCGACGGGGGATGCACCAGCGACCGGGCTACAAGAACGGTAACAAGAGATCGCCGGTACGCAAATTCGATCTCTGATATTCGGACACCGATTTGCAGGCGATTAGCGGGAGTTGTGACGCCGGTCACCGGTCCCGCGGGGCCGGTGCGTCAGCTGAGCGTCACCTGGCGGTTCGTGAGCCCGCCGCGTGCACGGCGCTCCTCAGGGGTGAGCGGGGCGTCCGTGGCCAGGGCCGCGGCGAGCCGCTCCGCGAACTCGGCAGCGGGCTTCTCCACGTCGTCGGCGGAGACCCCGGTCGGCAGGTCCCAGACGGGGACGACCAGGCCGTGCGCACGGAAGGAACCCACGAGCTTCGTGCCCTCGCCGAGCGAGGAGGTGCCCGCCGCGTGCAGCCGCGCGAGGGCGTCGAGCAGCTTCTCCTCGGGGTGCGGCATGACCCAGCGCAGGTGGTTCTTGTCCGGCGTCTCGCACCAGTAGGCCGAGTCCACGCCGGCCAGCTTGACGGTCGGGATGGCGGCCGCGTTGGCTCGTTCCAGCGAGGCGGCGATCTCCGGAGAGGCGGCCTGGGCGCTTTCCGACTCCGGAATCCAGAATTCGAAGCCGCTGTGCACAACCGGCTCGAAAACGCCCTCCGGGTCCAGGAGATCCTGAAGTCGGCTGCCCTCGGCCGGAACCCGACGGGCCGGAACCGGCGTACCGGGTTCCGCGACGAGCGCGCGCTCCAGGGTGTCGGCCATGTCGCGGGCCAGGTCCCCGGTGGTCGAGTCGTTCTGCAGGCCGAGCAGGACGGAGCCGTCCTCGCGGCGCAGGGCCGGCCACGCCATGGGCAGTACGGTGACCAGCGTGACGGACGGGACGCCCTCGGGCAGCCCGCCCTTGAGGGTCAGCGGGATGGTGGCGGCGGGCACGAGTTCGCGCAGCGCCACCCAGTCGCACTCGCCCGGCAGTCCCTCGAACGGGCGCTGCACGTGCTCGGTGACGGCGTGCGCGGCGGCGGCGCCGTGGCAGGCCTTGTAGCGGCGACCGGATCCGCACGGACAGGGCTCGCGAGCGCCCACCACCGGGATCTCCCCGTTGTTGAGCTGCGGCTTCGCGGTCTTCGCGGCGGGGCGCTTCTTGGCCATCGTGGGTGTCTCCCGGTTGCGGCGGTACGGCGGTGTCTCTGGTCGCGAGCCTAGCCGTTCGTACCGCCGGAACCGGTGGGGTGCGGCCGGGAGCACGGTCGGCGTGCGCTCCCGGACGGCCGCCCGCGCGGATGACCGGTGCGGAGGGGGACCCGGCGGGATCCGGAGAGCGGGATCCGGGCGGGGAGTCCCTCGGATCGAGGGGATCGAGGCGGGTCCGTGAGGGGGATCCGCCTCACGGATCCAGATCGTCGAAGGCCGATGTGAAGCCGATGGCCGGGGCAGTGACGCGCGTAGCGAAATCGTCGTGCCGCGCCCCCCGGGCGACGATCACCCACACGGTGACCTCACCCGCCGCTCCGTCCCGGACGCCCCAGTCCTGGGCCAGGGCGCTGATGATGTTCAGCCCGCGGCCGCCCCGTGCGGTGACCGAGGGCGTGGCCGGGACGGGGCGGGTGGGTCCGCCGCCGTCCGTGACCTCGACCGTCAGCCGTCCCGCCTTGTCGACGCACCACGCGGCGCGTATCTGCCCGTCGCCGATGTCCCGCGCGCCCAGCGGCCGGCCGTGGCGGCAGGCATTGCTGAGCAGTTCGGAAAGGATCAGTACGGCATCGTCCACGACCGATTCGGACACGCCGCTGATGCGCAGTTGTTCGCGCATGCGGTGTCTCGCCTCCCCCACGCCCGCAGGACCATGGGACACGTCCATGCACGAAGACGTGGGCACTTCCTGTGCCATCACCAACGCCACCCCCGGAACCTCCTTAGCCCCACGCCATGGTCTGGATGCCCCAATGGCCTGGACCGGAAACCGCCGTGAGCGGGCCCTCTGACGCATTCATGACCAGTGACTGCGGAGCGGATGCGCCGGAGCACACCCTGTCACGTGCGGGTTTCGTGTGACGGGTGGGCAAATGGGGACGTCAGCGTCCTAGTTGTGACAGAACCTGACGTGGCCTGTTCGTGATGATCGCTTCTACACCCAGATCAGCGCATAGCTGAACATCTTCGGGTTCGTTCACGGTCCATACGTGCACGGAATGCCCCGCGGCCTGGAGCTTGCGGATGAAGCCGGGGTGGTTGCGCACGATCCGCATGCCGGGCCCCGCGATCCGCACCCCGGCGGGCAGCCGGCCGTCGCGCATGCGGGGCGAGATGAACTGCATCAGGTACACGGTCGGCACCGTCGGGGCGGCGGCCCGCACCCGGTGCAGGGAGCGGGCGGAGAAGCTCATGACCCGCACCGGGTGCGGGCCCTCGGCGGGCGGGGCGTCGAGGCCGAAGCGCTTGAGGAGGAAGAGCAGGCGTTCCTCCACCTGTCCGGCCCAGCGGGTGGGGTGCTTCGTCTCGATCGCCAGCTGGACCGGCCGGCCCGCGTCCGAGACCAGCTCCAGCAGCCGCTCCAGGGTGAGGACGGAGGTCCGCTCGGGGTCCGCGTCCCAGTCGGGGGACTCCTCGCGGTCCTTCCAGGAGCCGAAGTCGAGGGCGGTGAGGTCGGCCAGCTCCAGCGCCGAGACGGCGCCGCGGCCGTTCGACGTACGGTTCACCCGGCGGTCGTGGACCAGGACCAGATGGCCGTCGGCGGTCAGCCGGATGTCGCATTCGAGGGCGTCGGCGCCGTCCTCGATGGCCTTCCGGTAGGCGGCCAGGGTGTGCTCGGGGGCATCCTCCGAGGCGCCGCGGTGGGCGACGACCTGGATGGGGCGCGGCGTTGCGTGGGTCACCCGGTCATGGTGCCACCGAGGAGCGCCGGCGCGTCGGGGCGAGTCCTGGGGATGCGCCTGAAATGCCGGAGATAAAGGATGGGGGAGACGCACAGGTCCGGCTTACAGTGCTCTGACGGGTCATGGGAAAGGCTTCGCCCTGGAACTTGTGCGGCACGTCGAACGTTTAGCCGAACCGATGTCGGGACGATATCGGTCGATTTCCAGCAGCTGTGTAAGCCGTGTGTGACGAGGAGAGAGCGCTGTGAGCACCGAGAACGAGGGCACCGCGGCCCCGACGCCCCCCGCGGCCCCGTCCGCACCCGCAGTGCCGGTGGCCGCTTCCACCCCCGCCCAGGCCCCGGCGCCGGCCGACGCGGCTCCGGGTGCTCCGGCACCGGCCGCCCCGGCTTCCGTACCGGGCGCTGAACAGACCCAGCAGCTTCCGCCCACGCCGGCCGCTCCGGCAGCTCCGGCCGCCCCGCCGTACGCTCCGGAACCCGCTCCGGCCCAGGGTTACGAGCAGCCTCCGGCCCAGGGCTACGCCCAGGCTCCGCCCCACGGCCAGCCGGCCCCCGCGGCCGCGTACGGCGCCGAGGGCTGGCCGCCTCCCCCGCCCGCGGTGCCCGCGTACGGGTCCGGCGGCCACGGCGGCGGCGCCTGGGGCGCCCCCCTCACCACCGACGGCGCCCCGCCCCCCAAGCCCAAGGGCAAGGGCGGGCTCATCGCGGGCGTGCTCGTGGCGGCCCTCCTCGCGGGCGGCGTCGGCGGCGGCATCGGCTACTGGGCGGCCAACCGGAGCAACGACGGCTCCGGCTCGACCACCATCAGCGCGGGCAACACCCCGAAGGACCTGAAGCGGGAGGCGGGCTCGATCGCGGGCCTCGCCGCCTCCTCACTGCCCAGCGTCGTCACCATCGAGGCCTCGGCCGGGGACGGCGAGGGCGGCACCGGCACAGGTTTCGTCTACGACGAGCAGGGCCACATCCTCACGAACAACCACGTGGTCGCCTCCGCGGCGAACGGCGGCAAGCTCTCCGCCACCTTCTCCGACGGCAAGAAGTACGAGGCCGAGGTCATGGGCCGGGCCCAGGGCTACGACGTCGCCGTGCTCAAGCTGAAGAACCCGCCCGCCGGTCTCAAGCCGCTGGCGCTCGGCGACTCCGACAAGGTGGCCGTCGGCGACGCGACCATCGCGATCGGCGCGCCCTTCGGCCTGTCCAACACGGTCACCACCGGCATCGTCAGCGCCAAGAACCGCCCGGTGGCCTCCGGCGACGGCTCCGGCAGCAAGAACTCGTACATGAGCGCCCTCCAGACGGACGCCTCGATCAACCCCGGCAACTCCGGCGGTCCGCTGCTCGACAGCCGCGGCGCGGTGATCGGCATCAACTCGGCGATCCAGTCCGCGGGCAACGGCGGCTTCGGCGGTGGCCAGGCCGGGTCCATCGGCCTGGGCTTCGCCATCCCGATCAACCAGGCCAAGATCGTCGCCCAGTCGCTGATCAAGACGGGCAAGCCGGTCTACCCGGTGATCTCGGTCTCCGTGGACCTCCAGGCGAAGGTCGACGGCGCCAAGATCTCCGAGCAGGGCGCGGGGGCCAACGAGCTGGTCGACCCGAACGGCCCGGCCGGCAAGGCGGGCCTGAAGCCCGGTGACGTCATCACCGAGTTCGGCGGCAAGCCGGTCGACAGCGGCCCGACCCTGATCAGCATGATCTGGACGTACAAGCCGGGCGACACGGTCAAGCTGACCTACCAGCGCGACGGCAAGCCGACCTCGGTCGACATCACGCTCGGCTCGCGCGTCGGCGACAAGTAGCACCGCGGCCCCGCCGGTGGACCACGCGTCCAGACAGCGGGGAGGCTGGCTTGATGGGAGGGGCCGTGGGCGGGATTCCGCCTACGGCCCCTCCCAACATCTGCTTATGCTTCGAGGGTGTTCGATTCACGGCACATACGGACATTCCATGAAGTGGTCGCCGCGGGGTCCTACTCGGCGGCCGCCCGGGTCCTGGGGTACACCCAGCCCGCGATCACCCAGCAGATGAAGGCGCTCGAACGCGCCGTCGGCACCCCGCTGTTCACCCGCGTGGGCCGGAAGATGAAACTCACCGAGGCCGGCGAGTCCCTGGCCCGCCACGCGGAGTCCATCCTCGGCAGCCTCTCGGCCGCCGAAGCCCAGCTGAAGGCCTACACGCGCCTGCGCACCGGGCGCGTACGGGTCTGCGGATTCCCCAGCGCCAACGTCACCCTCGTCCCGGAAGCCCTCAGCGGGCTCGCCAAGAACCACCCCGGCGTCCAGGTCGAACTGCTCGAAGGGGAGCCTCCGGAGTCACTGCGCCGGCTCCAGCGCGGGGAGTGCGACATCACCCTGGCCTTCACCTACCCGGGCCTCCACGAGGAGGTTCCCGAGGACGTCGCCGAGGTCAGGCTGCTGGAGGACCAGCTGACGGTCCTGCTGCCGACCGGCCATCCGCTCGCCCGCCGCCGGGCGGTGCACCTGGGCGACCTCGCCGAGGAACGCTGGATCGCCGGCTGCCCCCGCTGCCGGGCGAACCTGCTGCACGAGTGCGCGGAGCTGGGCTTCGTCCCCGACATCCGGTTCGCGACCGACGACAACCTGGTGGTGCAGAGCCTCGTCGGACAGGGTCTGGGGGTGGCCATGATGCCCGCGCTGGTCCTGCCCTCGCTCTCCCTCAACCGGGTCTGCGGCCGCGTGCTGGAGCCGGCCGCCCGCCGCCACATCGCCGCGTACGTGTACCGCGACCACCTGCGGATCCCGGCGACGGCCGTGGTGCTGGACGAGCTGAAGCGGGTGGCCTCGAACCGCGTCGGCTGCTGACCGGCAGGGGCCGCGCGCCGCCCGATCCATAAGCGGGGCTTGGGATTTCAGGGCAGAACTGTCGTTGGACGTGATGGTCGGGCGGGCGGACGCTCGTCCCATGACCACCACCACGCCGGCCCGTACGACAGCGAGGATGGCCGCCCTCGTCAGTGACATACGCAGGGTCGTCGACCGGGGCCTGGCCCCCGACCTGACGGCCTACCTGGTCGGAGAACGCCTCGCCCCGCACCTGGGCACGCCCGATCTGCTCACCCCCGGACAGCGCGAGGGCCACCCCGACCGGTACCGGCAGCACATCCTGCACACCGAGCCGGACGGCAGCTTCTCGGTGGTCGCCCTGGTGTGGCTGCCCGGCCAGGAGACCTCCATCCACGACCACGTCTCCTGGTGCGTCGCCGGGGTCCACGAGGGCTCGGAGAGCGAGATCCGCTACCGGCTCGCCCCCGCCCCCTCCCCGACGGCGCCCGCACGGCTCGTGGCGACCGAGCAGGTGGTCAACGGCCAGGGCGACGTCTGCGGCTTCGCCCCGCCCGGCGACATCCACAAGGTCCGCAACTCCTGTCGTACGACGGCGATATCCCTCCACGTCTACGGTGCCGACGTGGCCCGCCTGGGCAGCAGCGTCCGGCGGGTCTACCCGGAGCCGGTGGACTGATGGCCCTGCTGAACCGCACCGTCCACCGGCCGGCGCGGGTGCGGCTGCTCGATGTTTCACGTGAAACGTCGACCTCCTGGCCGGGGTTGCTCCTGGCCGCCGCGGGCGCCCTGGTGGCCTGGTGCGTGCACCTGCTGGTCCCCGCGGTGCCGATGCTGACCGCCGCCGTCGTGCTGGGGATCGCGGTCGCCCACCTCCCGGGCCTGCGCACCGTCGTACGGGGCCCCGCCCGCCCGGGCCTGTCCCTGGCGGGCCGGCGGCTGATGCGGATCGGCATCGTCCTCCTCGGCCTCGGACTGGGCCTGGACCAGGTCGTCCGGCTGGGCTGGGCGACCGTGGTGATGGTGAGCGCCGTGGTCGCGGCCACCTTCTTCGGCACGCTCTGGCTGGGCCGCCGCCTCGGGCTCCCGGGTGACCAGCCCCTGCTGATCGCCACCGGCTACTCGATCTGCGGTGCCTCGGCGATCGGTGCGGTCAGCCAGGTGTCGGGCAGCGACGAGGAGGACGTGGCTTCCTCGGTGGCCCTGGTCACCCTGTGCGGAACGCTCGCCATCGCGGTCCTCCCGCTGTTCCAGGGCCCGTTGGGGCTGTCCGACCCCGCCTTCGGCCGCTGGGTGGGTGCGAGCGTCCACGACGTCGGCCAGGTGGTGGCGACCGCGCAGACCGCGGGCCCCGGCGCGCTCGGCGAGGCGGTCCTGGTCAAACTGATGCGGGTGGCCCTGCTGGCCCCGCTCGTGGCGGCCGTGGCCTTCTCGCTACGGGCCCGGCGACGCGGGGTGCGCACGTCCTCGGGCCGGCGGCCGGCCCCGGTTCCGCTGTTCGTGGCCGGGTTCCTGGCGGCGGCCGCGCTGCGCGCCACCGGCACGCTGCCCGACGTAGCGCTGGACTGGGCACACACGGCCCAGGAGGGCCTCCTGGCGGCGGCCCTGTTCGGCCTGGGGAGCGCGGTGCACCTGCCGACGCTGGCCCGGACGGGCGGGCGGGCCGCGCTGCTGGGGCTGGGGGCGTGGGTGATGGTGGCGGGGGTCTCGTACGTGGGCGTCGTGCTCACCGTATGACGCTTCGAAGCAGGGGGAGTTGGCCAATTCCTGGCCGGAACCGACCGAACGTTCAGGCTGCCCCCTGACATCTCGCGGCCCTCGTGCGACTCTGCCCCCGCAACCGGAACCACCGAACACCGCACGGCCAGAACTGCCGCACAGCCAGAACCACCGCATTGCCAGAACTGCCGCACAGCCGCACAGCCGATCCGCACCGACAGAGCTCTTCACCCCCACCCTGCCCGGGTCCGACCGGTCCGGGCACGGCAGAAGGAGTCCTGCGTGAATCGTCATCGCACGGCGGCGTCCGTCCTCCTCGCCACGGCCACCCTGCTCGCGGGGGCCCTGACGGCGGCCGGCCCGTCGGCCGCCGCGGAGCAGCCCGCCTCGTTCCGGCAGCAGCACAGCCAGGGTTTCTGGACCGCGGAGCGGATGCGTGAGGCCGTCCCGCTCGACGTGACGGCGGCCCCCGGTGCCGTCCGTACGGCGCCCTCGCCGGCCGGTCGGCCGACCCTCGTGGCCCCCACCCCCGCTTCCGGTCCGGCAGCCGGCCTGGCTTCCTCCCCCACGGCGTTCCCGCAGCCGGGTGGCGCCTGGACGGGCGGCGGGGCGGTCGTGAAGACCTCGGGCCGGGTCTTCTTCACCATGGGCGGCCGGACCGCCTCCTGCTCCGGCGACTCGGTCACGAGCGCCAACGGCAGCACGGTCATCACCGCCGGCCACTGCGTCAAGTACCAGGGCGCCTGGCACACCAACTGGGTCTTCGTCCCGGCCTACGACAACGGCAACGCGCCCTACGGCCAGTGGCCCGCGACGAAGACCTTCGCCACCGACCAGTGGGCGGCGAGCGAGGACATGAACATGGACGTCGGCCTCGCCGTCGTCGCACCCCTGAACGGCCAGAAGCTCAGCCAGGCCGTCGGAGCCCAGGGCATCCTCTTCAACGGGGGCTACAACAAGAAGATGTACTCCTTCGGCTTCCCCGCGGCCGCGCCCTACGACGGGACCAAGCTCGTCTACTGCAGCGGGAACAGCAACAAGGACTTCCTCCTCACCAAGGACCACGGCCTGGGCTGCAACATGACCGGCGGCTCCAGCGGCGGCCCCTGGTTCCAGGACTTCAACGAGGCGACCGGCCTCGGCACCCAGGTCTCGGTGAACAGTTTCGGCTACACCTTCCTCCCGAACCGGATGTACGGCCCGTACTTCGGCAACGAGGCCAAGGCGGCCTACGACAAGGCCCAGACGGCCTGACCCACCCCGCTCCCACCCCGCTCGGAACACCCACCCCACCCACCCCCACATCCCGGTACTCTGTACCGGCCAGGTGGGTTGCCCGAGCGGCCTAAGGGAACGGTCTTGAAAACCGTCGTGGCAGCGATGTCACCGTGGGTTCAAATCCCACACCCACCGCAGGTGAACGACCCCTGACCAGGTCCAATGGTCGGGGGTCGTTCATTTTCGCGTGACTGCTAGTGACCGAGCTTCCCCGTGGTTCCCGATGGATCGGGCACGGGAGGGGCACGCGGACGGAGCAAGGGGGCACGGTGGACGAAGATCAGATGGCGCGGGCTGTGACGCGGGGCATGCACCAATATGACGCGGATCAAAGGGCGGTGGACCGTCGCCGGGTCCGAAAGATGGCTGTCTACCTGTGGCTTGCCGCGCTTGCCACGGGGCTCGTAATCCTTGGCTCTTTCGGAAAGCTCGGCTTCTAGCTAGCCCTTCGCCCGCGCTCCCGCCGGCCCTCCCCCTGTTTGTCCGCCCTGTGGGCGACTCTGCCTACACACTGCACGCGCAGTCACAACCGGTGGCTGCGCGTGCAGGAGGCTACGTCCCAATCGGAGAGAAGTGCGTGGCGCGGATCGTATCTCTGTTCGAATTATTGCCGTGTCGGACAAGATCAAAGGACCTGCGGCCCGAACGTCCGTCATTGGCGCGGTAGTTGTCCGGGGCGGTCCGTGACTCCCTGGGCGACGATGGCCCGCGTGGACACCGTCTCGCCAGCCTTGCCCCAAGCGCTGTCTTTGAGCACGACCGTGCGGGAACCCAGCAGGCGCATGCTCTGCTTGTCGAAGATCCACTCAGTGCGCTCGTCCTTGTGGACCCGTGCGACCGCAACGCCCGTACGACCTGCGGCGTCCGTCGCCTCGGGCGCCAGGACGACACCCGGAATGCGCGCCGCCGCGCGGTAGAGCGCCGCACTCAAACCGGGCGGGGCCTGAACCCGCCCCAGCATGTCACCGATGGCTACGAACGCCTGCTGATCTGGCCCGGTGGTCGAACCGGAGCCGGCGCCGTGCTGCTTCTCCGTGTCCTCGTAGATCAGCTTCAACAGCCGGTCGGGATCGGTCGGCAGCGATTCGAGGAATCGATAGGTCGGGGCGTTGAAATTCGGCGAAACCTCGGGGGGATACGTCTCGGACCCCGTTGCTGTGCGCTCCGCCCACCCTGCCGAGCCGTCGACCGAATGCCAATATTCGGCAGAGTCATCCGAGGGGATTCGCTCCATCTCCCCCCCTCCGCCCGGGATCTCGGAAAGGGTGACGGACTGTCCCACGGTCTTCGTGTACAGGAACTGCCCGTCGCGTACCACCGGAGCCGGCGCGGATCCGGCCGCCAGGGCGACGCGGTCCAGGAGCTGAACGGCCGCAGGCTCAGGGCGGGCGGCTCTGGCGGGTTCCGCCGGAGTGTTGTTGCTCAGCGTGAAGGTGACGGCCACCGCGCACGCCGCTGCCACCACCCCCAGAGAAACGACGAGGGGGCGCCTGGACCGCCTGCGTGCGGTCGGCTCCGCTTGTGCGATTTCGCGCATCAGATGTGCCTTGATCGGGCGTTGGGCGCGGAAGGGCAAGTCTCCATCGGAGATCCCGTCCAGGCGCCGCAGGAGTTCGTCGTGCTCGGATCGTTCGTTCCGTGCGTCATCAGCGGCGTTCACAGGTGCCCCTCCCGTGCGGTGCGAGACGTGGGCGCACGCCCCGCGGCTTGGTCCGCGGCCAGATTGGCGGTGGTGAGTTTGCGAAGGCGGCTGCGCGCCCGTGACAGCCGGGAACGAACGGTCGATTCACCGACACCGCAGGCCTTTGCCACTTCGCCATGGCTGAGTCCGGACCACACCGACAGGACGAGGACTTCACGGTCAGCACGTCGGAGCTGATCCAACGCGGCCAGCGCGGCCGCCGCCTCCGCCGTGTCCGTGATCCGGGACACCACACGGTCGGCCGGGTCCGGGACGGCATCCGGCAGGGGTAAGCGAGTCAGCGCCTCCCTGTGCCGCCGCGCGGCCCGACGGGTGTTGCGTATGACATTGGTGGCGATCCCGAGTAGCCAGGCGCGGTGACTTGTGACTCCGTCCAGCTTTCCCCGCAATCGCCATGCTTCGAGGAACGTGAGGGAGACGATGTCGTCCGCTCCCGCACAGTCGGAAGTCATACGGACGGCATGCGCGTACACCGCGTGGGCGTGTGCGTCATAGAGCTCCGCGAACAGTTGCTGGTCCACACCCAGTAGTGTCCGCTCGCGGAAAGTCGCTGCATGTGATGTCAGTCACACCCTAAGGATGGGTTGGGTCCGAGGTCTGTTCCATGCCGATACGTGGTGATCTGGGCGAGTGCCCCGGATGCCGCAACGCCACCTCAGGCTGTCCGGAAACCATGGCTATGACCTGATGATCACTTGAGGGGGTCTTATCTCGCTCATATGGTCATTTCCGACCGCATAGGTGAACAATCACAGCAGGGGACGCAGGTGGAAGACGGGCGAACAGCCGGGGTAGTCCTGGGAATTGCGGGCTTTAACGCGGCCCTGACCATTGCAGCAGCCGTCGTCACGTGGCAGGACGGCCCCACTCCGTGGGCGGCCGCAGCCGCGAGCTCCGTACTCGTCTTCCTCGTGCTTCTTCGCAAGCGCTGATGGTCGCGATCCGTGCGAGCAACTTGGGCATGTCCGTGATCAAGGAGTAGACGTTCCCTTGAAGCTTCCTTACCGCATAGCCGCCGCCGTCCTGGCCGGCCTGGCCCTCGTCGGTATGACCGCCGCGTAGAGCCACGCGTTCGCCCCTTCGGCCTTCACCTCCGCTTCCCTCGCGGGCGACGTCTCGCCCGAAACCGCTGCGCTGGCCAAGAACATTCAGGCACTAGGGGTCAGGTAGCTGGGGGTTCACATCCCGCACTCACCGCCGGGTCGGAGGGTGGGCAGCCGAATCGGGTGCCCGCCCTCCGTGTTTGGCTCTCGTTTTGGTGCGCTGCTATCGGTGTGGGAGCGGCCATACCCGTTCTGACCTGGGGTTTAGCTGTCGGAAGATGCGGACGGGGAGACTGCGGCGCAGAATCGTGGCGATGGGGGTCCAGCGGCGACGGTGCCGCGTCCACTGCTTCTTGTCGAAAGAAGGAAGGTAACCCCATGGCTCTCGGAACCAGTCGAATAGGACGTAGGTGCACGATCGCGTGCGCATCCTCGCTGCTGATGCTGGCGGGAACCGTCGGCACCGCCGCGGCGGCCACCACGACCACACCCGCGCAATCGGGTACACGGGCGGTGCTCCCGCAGGTGGCCGACCCCAACAAGGTCCTCCAGCTCGTCAACGAGGCGCGCACGGCGGCTGGTTGCCAGCCGCTCACGGTCGACCCCGCCCTCACGGCGGCGGCCCAGGAGTACGCCAACGACACGACCACCAGCCACACGGGTTCGGACGGCTCGAAGGTTGAGGACCGGCTGAAGAAGGCCGGGGCGACCTTCTCGGCCTCCGCCGAGAACATCGCCTGGGGTTCCGGCGACGAGAAGGTGCACGTGGACGGCTGGCTCAACAGCACGGGTCACGCGGGCAACATCAAGAACTGCAACTTCACCAAGACCGGCGTGGCGGCGTCGGGCGACAGGATCGTCCAGGTGTTCACCAACTGACAGGTACACCTGCACCACGGTGATGGGCGGCCCCCGACCGGATCGAACCGGTCGGGGGCCGCTCGCGTCAGGCGAACCAGACGACCATGCGGACGCCCTCGTCGCCGTGCAGGGCGGCCAGGGTGCGCATGACCGACCAGACGGCTCCCCAGTCGTGATCGGGGACGGCCTGTCTGCGGGTGAGGCGGCCGATGCGGAAGAGGCGGTCGCCGTCGGGCCACTCCGTGCCCTCGGGGTAGGTGCGGCCCGCGCGATAGAGGGCGCGGGGGTCGGTGATGCCGGCGAGCTCGGCGAAGCGGCTGAGGCCGGAGTTCCGTCCGTGCAGCCGCCAGGTCCCGTGCGGGGTCAGGCGGTACTCGTGGACGCAGTCGTCCACCTGGTCGGAGACCTCGTCCCAGTCCGCGGCCTCCAGCTCCGCCCAGGTGATCCAGGAGGCCCCCTTCACGTCCGGGCCCCAGGGCTCCATGTCGGCGAGGGTCTCCGGGGACACGTCGGGCGGCAGGCCGCGCTGGTCGGCGAGGGGACGGAAGGAGGCGGTGTCGCGCATGCCGAACAGGGATCCGAAGGCCACGTAGGAGCGTCCGTTGTAGAGGTGCGCGAGGTCGATGGCTCCGCTCCAACTGTGGTCGTCCTCGTCCAGCCAGCGGTCCCAGCGGCACTCGATGAAGCCGTTCAGGTCTACGCCCATGCCCGGGATTGTTCCCCGTCGGTGTAACCGCTGCGAGGAGTTTTCCGGCTTGCGGGACGGGCCCCGGCGTGCGGGGCCCCGACGACACGGCCTGGGCCTAGAGCTCGCGGTCCAGGGCGAGGGCGTCCCAGTCGAGGGTCAGGAGGGAGGGGTCGGCCGCGTCGCCGTTGGGGATCCGGGGTTCGTCCTGGAGCCAGGCGACGGTGAGCGCGGAGTAGTGGAGCGCCGGGTCGAGTCCGGGATCGACGGGCACTGAGGTGAGCAGGGCGACGCAGGTCACCGCGGGCAGGGTCTCCAGCGGGCCGAAGGCGCCACCGGGCAGGTCCGGCAGGTCCCGGCGGGGCGGAACGAGGTGGGCCGGGATGCCGGGGAACGCCTGCGCGGCCCGGTGGAGCAGCCCGCTCAGGTTCAGGTCGTTCAGGCGGGCGAACGGGTAGCCCTCGAGCATGTCGCCGTAGGTCGTGCGGAGGCGGATCTCGGAGACCTCGGCGGTCCGGCCGGAGGCGAGGCGGATGTGGGACAGGGGCACGGTCGGGTTCCTCGGCGTGGTGGAAGGGCGGGTCGGCTCGGGGTCGTAGGTGTGTCCCACCCGCGACACCGAGTCGCGGAGCGCGTACATCTCCCCTACTCCGAAGGCGTTTTCCGGCTGGACGGGCATGCTCCACACCCGTTCTGTCGAGCGCCCCGGTGCTGGTCGTTCCATGATCTTGTCAGACCCGGATTTATGCCTTTTGGGCCTTTCGAGTGGTGTTTGTCGGAAGATCGGCGCGCGTCGTGGGGGCGGTCCGGTTGCGGCCACATCATGACGAATGTATTCAGATCCACCCGTCGGAACATCGCGAAATGAGGCGCTCGTCATGAACAACCGCAGCACCGTCACGTCGATCTGGACCACCGTCCTCGCCGCTCTCGTGGCGCTCCTCGGCCTCCTCGGCCTCGCCGCGAAGGCGGCCCCGGCGGCGGCTTCCGCGGTTGCCGTCCCCGCCGCCCCCGCCGTGCGCCGGCCGGCCGTCGTGGCGCGCCGGACGTGGCGGGCGATGATGCGGGGCGGATCGCTCCCGCCCACGATCAAGCAGCGGATCCGGGCCGAGGCCCACGGAAAGACCCCCTCCGTCCGCCGCTCGACCACCGCCGCCTCCCTCGCGGGGACCACGGGTACCCCGGCCGGATCCGAACGAGCCGCGACCGTGACGACCTCACCGGCCGCTGTGGCGCACCGGAGCGGCGCGGGCCGGGAGCGGCTGGAGCTGGCGGCGTAGGAGAGCTCGCGCAGGACAGCCCGCGATGGTGCGGGCCCGGGAACCGTCCCGGAAGCGGAGTACGGGCGAGAGCGCGACCGCGAGTGCGCGGCAGCAGGACCGCAAGCGGCACAGGACGAGAAGCGGAAGCAGCAGGATCCGCAGGATCCGCAGGACCAGAAGCAGCAGAGCCGGCAGTACCGGCAGTACCAGCAGGATCGGCAGTACCGGTGTACCGGAGCAGCACGACCGGACGCAGCGGGGCCAGGCCCCGCAGGGTCGGGCGCAGGGGACCGGAAGACGCGGGGAACCAGAGCCGGCACAGGTGTGTCCGGGGTCGAAGACGTAGAAAGACGCAGGAAGTCGTAGGAAGACGCAGGAAGTAGAAGTCGCAGGAAGGCGAGGCGCTGGAGCCCGGTCGGTCACGGCCGTGGATCGCGTCGCGACGTGCCCCGGGAGTGGGTACGGCGGGATCGCCCCGGCGGGCGCCGGGGGCGTGCAGGGGGCGTGAAGCTTGGTATCGCAGGGCCGCAGGCCCGGGAGACGGTGGGGTTCCCGGATGGCGCGGCCCTTTTTGGCATGTCCGGGATGCGGAGGTTTGGCGTAACGCTTCCTCCCTTGTGCGGCAAGGGTTTCGTCGGGTTCCGGGGCGCTGAGCAGGGGCGGCGGCGGAGCGAAGAGGGTTTATCCGATGTTGGTCATGCTTGCGGGGGAATCGGGGGCTGCGGGGTGGTTCGCCGGGGATTCGGTGGGCAACTCTGGTCTCGCGACGTCGTCACCACACGGAACGACCGAGGCGGCCGGCCAACTGCCTCGTAGTACACCCGACTTCGGTTTTCTGGAGGATTCAGACATGGCAAGCATCCGTACCGCCCGCGTCATCGCCGCTGTCGCCGCTCTCCCCCTCGCCGTCGCCCTTTTCGGCGGGGTCGCCTCGGCCGACAACGGCTCCTTCGCGAACGACGGGTCGAATGCGAGCGTCGCCAGCATCATCGGCAGCGGTGTGGGCGGCAACAACAACGGCAACTCCTCCACCTCGCAGCAGGTGGCCACCGGCTCCGGTGCGTCGAACCAGAACAACACCGCGCAGGTCAACGGTTCGGCCTTCACGGCGATCCATCAGGCCAACTCCAACATCGCGGTGAACTTCTTCCCCTGGTGACCCGGTGCGCGGTGACCGCGTGACCGCGTGACCCCCTGACCGCGTGATTCCGTGACCCGGTGCCCCGTGGCCGTGATCGTGGTCGCCGCAGTTCCGCGGGCCGCGCCCGCGCCGCATCAGCGCAGCGCCACCGACCGTTGAGAGCGCCCGTACGACCGGACCGGCTGGGGTCCGGTAGTGCGGGCGCTCCCGCGCGTCCGGGCCCCCGCCGTCCGGTGGGCACGCCCCGTTCTTCCCGGTGAGCTCCCGACGACCTTGACATCCACACCGAATCTGACGGACAGTCAGGTTCACTCGTCGATGTGATGCCGGGAGGCCCGCGCCGTGCACCTCGCCCCGACCGAAGGCCAGTTGCGGCTGCGTGCCGAACTGCGCGCCTACTTCAGGAACCTGCTGCCGGACGGGGTGCCCGAAGAGCCGGCCGCCCAGCGCGCGGTCCTGCGCCGCATCGGCGCGGACGGGCTGCTCGGCCTCGGCTGGCCCGAGGAGTACGGCGGCCAGGGCCGCGGCGCCGACGAGCAGTTCGTCTTCTTCGACGAGGCCTACCGGGCGGGCGCCCCCGTCTCGATGGTCACCCTCAACACCGTCGGCCCCACCCTCATGAAGTACGGGACCCAGGAGCAGAAGGACTACTTCCTGCCCCGGATCCTGCGGGGCGAACTCGTCTTCGCCATCGGCTACTCGGAGCCCGAGGCAGGCACCGACCTGGCCTCGCTGCGCACCCGCGCCGTCCGCGAGGACGACGCGTGGGTGATCGACGGCCAGAAGGTCTTCACCTCCAACGCCCAGAACGCGGACTGGATCTGGCTCGCCTGCCGCACCGACCCGGAGGCCCCGAAACACAAGGGCATCTCGATCGTCCTGGTGCCGACCGACAGCCCCGGCTTCGGCTGGACCCCGATCGACACCGTCGGCGGACTCACCACCACGGCCACCTACTACGACTCCGTCCGCGTGCCGGCCGGCCACCTCGTGGGCCCCGAGCACGGCGGCTGGGGCCTGATCACCAACCAGCTGAACCACGAGCGCGTCGCCCTCGCCGCCATCGGCATGCAGGCCGAGGACTTCTACGAGGCCGCGCTCCGTCACGCCCGTACCCCCGATCCGGTGAGCGGTGAGCGTCCGGCCGATCTGCCCTGGGTGCGGTCGCGGCTCGCCGAGGCACACGCGCGGCTGGCCGCCGTACGCCTCCTCAACTGGCGCCTCGTCCAGGACGTGGGCGCGGGCACCCTCGCTCCCGGCGACGCGAGCGGGGTGAAGTTCCTCGGCACCGAGTCCACCGTCGAGGTGTACCGGATGTGCCAGGAGGTGGTCGGCGAGGAGGCCCTGATCCGGGGGCCCGGGGCCTACGCGGCGGGTGAGCTGGAGCGGATGAACCGGGCCGCCCAGATCAACACCTTCGGCGGCGGGGTCAGCGAGGTCCAGCGGGAGATCGTCGCCATGATGCGGCTCGGCATGAAGGGGAGGAAGCGATGACCGGGGCACAGGCCGCCGAGGAAGCGGACCCGTTCCACCAGCGGCTGAGGACCTTCGAGGGGCGGCCCGCCGCCACCGGGGGCCGGGCCAAGGACGCGGTCAACGAGCCGATGATCCGACACTGGTGCGAGGCCGTGGGGGACACGAACCCGGCCTACTCCGGGCCCGGCGCGATCGCCCCGCCCACCATGCTCCAGGCGTGGACCATGGGCGGACTGTCCGGCCACACCGACCGCTCCGCCGCCTACGAGGAACTGTTCGAGCTCCTCGACGGCGCGGGCTGCACCTCCGTGGTCGCCACCGACTGCGAGCAGGAGTACCTGAGGCCCCTGCGCCCGGGGGACGCGGTGACCTTCGACGCGGTGATCGAGTCGGTCTCGGCGCGCAAGACGACCAAGCTGGGCAGCGGGCACTTCGTGACGACCCGGATGGACGTCCACGCGAACGGCGAGCTCGCCGGTACGCACCGCTTCCGCATCCTCAAGTACGCCCCGGCGAGCACCGCAGGGCGCAGCGCCACGAAGCCGGGCGCCACGAAGCCGAGCACCACGAAGCCGAGCGCCACGAAGCCAGGCGCCACGAAGCCGGTCACCGCACGACCGAGCACCGCGAACCCCGCCACCGCGAACCCCGCCACCGCGAACCCGGCCGCCGCGAACCCGGCCGCCGCGATCCCGCCCCCCGCCCCCGAACGGCCCGCCGCCCGCCGGCCCCGCCCGGTGATCAACCGCGACAACCGGGGCTTCTGGGACGGGATCGCGGAACACCGGCTCCTCATCCAGCGCTGCACCGCCTGCGCCACCCTCCGTTTCCCCTGGCTCCCCGGCTGCAACGCGTGCGCGAGCCCGGACTGGGACACCATCGAGGCCTCGGGCGCGGGCACGGTGTTCTCGTACGTCGTCATGCACCACCCGCCCTTCCCGGCCTTCGACCCTCCCTACGCGGTCGCACTCGTCGAACTCGCCGAGGGAGTGCGGATGGTCAGCAACATCACCGGAGTCCCCTACGACAAGGTGCGCATCGGCATGCCCGTCCAACTGGAGTTCCTGAGGGCGGACGAGGAACTGGAACTGCCCGTCTTCCGGGGGAGCGAGGGCTGATGGACTTCCACCCCACCGAGGAACAGGCCGCCGCGGCCGGTCTCGCCGCCCGCGTCTTCGGGGACCTCGCCACCCACGAACGCCTCGCCGCCGCGGGGACCGGCAGCGACGCCGAGCTGTGGAAGGCCCTCACCACCGCCGGGCTCACCGCCGCCGTCGAGGACGTCGGCCTGCTCGGCCTCGTCCAGTTGCTGGAGGAGCAGGGCCGCACCACCGCCCAGGTCCCGTACGCGGCGACCTGCGCGTACGGGATCCTGCCCGTCACCCGGCACGGCAGCGACGCGCAGCGCGCCCGGCTGCTGCCCGCGCTGGGGACGGGCGAGGCCGTGGCCTGCGGGGTCTTCCCCGCGCGCGGCCGCGTCACCGCCTCGCCGCAGGGGAGGCTCAGCGGCACCGCGCCCTTCGTTCCCTGGCTGCGGGACGCCACGCACGTCCTGGTCCCCGACGCCGGCCGGAACCTGTGGCTCGTACGGACCGACGCCCCGGGCGTGCGGATCTCCGCGGTGGAGACCACCGCCCCCTGGGCGGCTGGACGCCTCGACCTGACGGGTGCCGAGGGGGAGCGCCTCGGTGAAGGCCCGGAGGCGTACGAGGACACCCTCGCGGTCGCCCGTACCGCCTTCGCCGGTCTCCAGGCGGGCGTCTGCGCCGGCTCGCTGGCCCGGGCCGTGGAGTACACCTCCACCCGTGAGCAGTTCGGCCGGCCGCTGTCCACCAACCAGGCCGTCATGCTGCGCGCCGCCGACGCGTACATGGACACCGAGGCGATCCGGGTCACCGCGTACGAGGCGGCCTGGCGCATCGACGAGGGGCTCCCGGCCCGCGCCCACGCCCTCACGGCGGGCTGGTGGGCCTCGGAGGCGGGCAAGCGGGTCGTCCACGCGGGCCAGCACCTCCACGGCGGCATGGGCGCCGACCTGGACCACCCGGTGCACCGGCACTTCCTGTGGGGCCGCCAGCTGGACGCCTACCTGGGCTGCGGCAGCGAGCTGCTGGCCGAGCTGGGCACGCTCCTGTCCGAAGAAGGCACGGGACCGGACGCGGGGACCGTGGCCGTCACGGTCCCCGCCCCGACCACCGAAGGGGACGACGCGTGAACGCCGGCGACATGCCGCTGAAGGCCGGCGACACGCTGGCCCCGCTGGAGATACCCGTGACCCGCACCCTGATCGTCGCGGGCGCGATCGCCTCCCGCGACTACCAGGACGTGCACCACGACGCCGAGCTGGCGAGGCAGAAGGGCTCCCCCGACATCTTCATGAACATCCTGACCACCAACGGCCTGGTCGGCCGGTACGTGACCGACCGGCTGGGCCCGCACACCGTCCTGCGCAAGGTGGCCATCCGCCTGGGCGCCCCCAACTACCCGGGGGACACCATGACCCTCACCGGCACCGTGACCGCCCTCGACGGCGACACCGCCGAGATCGGGATCGTCGGCGCCAACGGCCTCGGCCGGCACGTCACCGGCACGGTCACCGTGACTCTGCGTCCGGGGAGCGCCGCATGAGCGTGCGTACCCGCGACGACCTCGGCGGCCGGGCCGCCATCGCCGGGATCGGGGCGACGGAGTTCTCCAAGGACTCCGGCCGCAGCGAGCTCAAGCTCGCCGTCGAGGCGGTGCACGCCGCCCTCGACGACGCCGGACTGACCCCCGCCGACGTGGACGGCATGGTCACCTTCACGATGGACACCAGCCCCGAGATCACCGTCGCCCAGGCGGCCGGCATCGGGGAGCTCTCCTTCTTCTCCCGGATCCACTACGGCGGCGGCGCGGCCTGCGCCACCGTCCAGCAGGCCGCACTGGCCGTCGCCACCGGCGTCGCGGAGGTGGTGGTGTGCTACCGCGCCTTCAACGAGCGCTCGGGCCGCCGCTTCGGCTCCGGCGTCCAGCAGCGCGAACCCTCGGCCGAGGGCGCGGCCCTCGGCTGGTCCCTGCCCTGGGGGCTGCTCACTCCGGCGTCCTGGGTGGCCATGGCCGCCCAGCGCTACCTGCACGCCTACCACCTCACCCCCGAGGCCTTCGGCCACGTCGCCGTCACCGACCGGCGGCACGCGGCGAACAACCCCGCCGCCTACTTCCACGGCAAGCCCATCACCCTGGCCGACCACGCCGCCTCGCGGTGGATCGTTGAACCGCTGCGGCTGCTGGACTGCTGCCAGGAGACCGACGGCGGCCAGGCGCTCGTCGTCACCACCACCGAGCGGGCCCGGGACCTGCGGCAGGCGCCGGCCGTGATCACCGCCGCCGCGCAGGGCGCCGGCCGCCGCCAGGAGGGGATGACCTCCTTCTACCGCGACGACCTCACCGGCCTGCCGGAGATGGACGTGGTCGCCCGCCAGCTGTGGCGGACCAGCGGGCTGCGTCCCTCGGACATCGACGTGGGCATCCTCTACGACCACTTCACCCCCTTCGTCCTCATGCAGCTGGAGGAGTTCGGCTTCTGCGGTCCCGGTGAGGCCGCCGACTTCGTGGCCGCCGACGCGCTGCCGCTCAACACCCACGGCGGCCAGCTCGGGGAGGCCTACCTGCACGGCATGAACGGCATCGCCGAAGCCGTCCGCCAGGTGCGCGGCACCTCCGTCAACCAGGCGGCGGGAGCGGAGCACGCCCTGGTCACCGCCGGAACCGGGGTCCCGACCTCCGGGCTGATCCTCGGCGCCGACCGCTGACCCACAGCCCCGGTGCGCCCCGACCCACGGGACGCACCGGGGTTCAGGCTCCGCAGAACGACTGGGTCCGCACGTACCCGCCCAGGTTCTCGTCGTCGGTGCCGAGCAGCGTCCCGTCGGCCCCGGGCAGGCATTCCACGGCCTCGACCTTGTACTGGGGGAAGGTCGCGAGCAGCCGCGCGGACGCCGTGAGGGTGACCCGTACGGTGCCCGCCGCCGACACGGTCACCCGGCCCGCGTCGCTCACCGCGGAGTCGAACGGGCCGTCGTCGCCGGCGTCGGCCGCCGAGCTCACGATGATCCGGCCGGAGCCGGTCACCGAGAGGTCGGAGACGTGCCGCGTTCCGTCCTCGGTGGGGTACGGCGCCCGGTACGGGCGGCGCGTCACCGAGCCGAACTGCGGTTGCCCCCACGGGGCGAACGTCAGGGGCGCCGCGTAGACGGTGGCCGGGCGGGCCGCGCCCGCTCCGCGGTCCGCCCACAGCGCGGCGAGCCTCCCGTTCTGCGAGACCAGCGCGAAGCTCTCGAAGTCGTCGCCCTCGCCGATCCCGGGCAGCGGGGCGTAGTAGACGACCGTCGCCGTGTCCCCGCTGACCCGCAGGCGGTAGACGATGCCGGTGCTCGCCAGTGCCACGTACTCGCCCGGCATCCCGGGGACCGCCTCGATGGCCTCCAGGTCGACGGGCTCCGCTCCGACCCAGGCGAGCGGGGAGACGTCTTCGGACTCCTCCCGGTGGGTGATCCGGGACAGCCGCGGCCGTCCGGAGCGCTTGTTGTCGTGCACGACCAGCGCGTGGACCCCGGAGCCGTCCTCGGTACGGCCCTCGTACGCGAGGCCGCTGACTCCGCTGAGGGTGTCGTCGCCGACCTTCTGCCAGGGGCCGTCCGCGGCCCCGGCCGGGGCCGCGCAGAGTACGGCCAGCAGCGTGGCCGCCGCGGAGAGCCAGGTCGTGCGGCGCAACATCGGAAGTTCCACTGGGGTCGCTCGCCTTCTTCGTCCGGCAGGCGCGAGAGCACGCGCCGGCGCCAGGTTATGGATCTTGGTGGGTGCGTTCCCAGCGGCGATTGGGCCGTTCGCCGGAGCGCGCGGGCGCACTCGGCGGGGGACGGTGGCGACCGCCGCCCTCCACCTTCAGGAGGTGGGACACGGCCCGGCCCTACAACCTGAGATGGACCCGCCTTCGGCACCTGCGGGCGATCCGGGGGGCGCCGTCCGCTTCTAGCGTGGAGCCATGACCACGCCTGTGTGCACGCTCGCCTCGAACCCGACGCCGTACCCGTCGTTCTCGGCGTACGTACGGACCCGCGGCACGGTCCTGATGCGCACCGCGCGCTCGCTCACCGCCAACCCGTGCGACGCCGAGGACCTGCTCCAGACGGCGCTCGCGAAGACGTACGTGGCCTGGGACCGCATCGAGGACCACCGCGCCCTGGACGGCTACGTCCGGCGGGCCCTGGTCAACACCCGTACTTCCCAGTGGCGCAAGCGCAAGGTGGACGAGTTCGTCTGCGACGAGCTCCCGGAGAGCGAGGAGCCGCCGGCCGCCGACCCCGCGGAGGCGCAGGCCCTGCGCGACGCGATGTGGCGCGCGGTGACCCGGCTGCCCGACCGGCAGCGGGCCATGGTGGTCCTGCGCTACTACGAGGACCTGAGCGAGGTGCAGACCGCCGAGGTGCTCGGAGTGTCGGTCGGCACGGTCAAGAGCGCCGTCTCCCGGGCCCTGGTCAAGCTCCGCGAGGACCCGGAACTCACCCCGGTGCGCTGAACGGCGCTGTTTCACGTGAAACAACCGCTGTTTCACGTGAAACAGCCCTTGTTTCACGTGAAACAGGAGGTCGGCCCCACACCGCCACACGCGACTGCGCACAGTGATCGGCAGAGCCGTTTGTACTCCCGGGTAGTGACATACCGCGTGGTACGTGCGCAGAATCTTCCCATTGTCGCGACGGAGCGACAGCGCCCACCGGGAGGACGCCCGTGCTCAGCACCATGCAAGAGGTACCGCTCAACATCAGCCGGATTCTGGAGCATGGCCGGAGGGTCCACGGCAAGTCCACCGTGACCACGTGGACGGGTGAGGCAGAGCCCCACCGCCGGACGTTCGCCGAGATCGGAGACCGCGCCGCACAGCTCGCCAACGCCCTGCGCGACGAACTGGGCGTCGAGCCCGGAACTGTTCTGGCGACACTGATGTGGAACAACGCGGAGCACGTGGAGGCCTACTTCGCGATCCCGTCCATGGGCGCGGTCCTGCACACGCTGAACCTTCGGCTGCCTCCCGAGCAGCTGGTCTACATCGTCAACCACGCCGCGGACCGGGTCGTCCTGGTCAACGGAACCCTGCTGCCGCTCCTCGCGCCGCTGCTGCCGCACCTGCCGACCGTGGAGCACGTCGTCGTCGCGGGCATCGGCGACCGCTCCGCGCTCGACGGCCTCGGCGTGCGCGTGCACGAGTACGAGGAGCTCATAGAGGGCCGCTCCACCCGCTACGACTGGCCCGAGCTGGACGAGCGCCAGGCCGCGGCCATGTGCTACACCTCCGGCACCACCGGGGATCCCAAGGGCGTCGTCTACTCCCACCGCTCCATCTACCTGCACTCCATGCAGGTCAACATGGCCGAGTCGATGGGTCTGAACGACAGGGACACCACCCTCGTCGTCGTCCCGCAGTTCCACGTGAACGCGTGGGGCCTCCCGCACGCCACCTTCATGACCGGCATCAACATGCTGATGCCGGACCGGTTCCTCCAGCCCGCCCCCCTCGCCGACATGATCGAGCGCGAGAAGCCCACCCACGCGGCGGCCGTCCCCACCATCTGGCAGGGGCTGCTCGCCGAGGTCACCGCCAACCCGCGCGACCTGACCTCGATGAAGCAGGTCACCATCGGCGGCGCGGCCTGTCCGCCCTCCCTGATGGAGGCCTACGACAAGCTCGGCGTCCGGCTGTGCCACGCCTGGGGCATGACGGAAACCTCCCCGCTCGGCACCATGGCGCACCCGCCCGCCGGGCTGAGCGCCGAGGAGGAGTGGCCCTACCGGGTCACCCAGGGCCGTTTCCCGGCGGGAGTCGAGGCCCGTCTCGTCGGCCCCGGCGGCGACCACCTGCCCTGGGACGGCGAGTCCGCGGGCGAGCTGGAGGTGCGCGGCACCTGGATCGCGGGCGCCTACTACGGGGGCGTTTCCGGCGAACCGGTCCGCCCCGATGACAAGTTCAGCGCCGACGGTTGGCTGAAGACCGGCGACGTCGGCGTGATCAGCCCCGACGGCTTCCTCACCCTGACCGACCGGGCCAAGGACGTCATCAAGTCGGGCGGCGAATGGATCTCCAGCGTCGAGCTGGAGAACGCGATCATGGCCCACCCGGAGGTCGCCGAGGCGGCGGTCGTCGCCGTCCCGGACGACAAGTGGGGCGAGCGCCCGCTGGCCACCGTCGTCCTCAAGGAGGGCGCCACCGTGGACTACGCGGGACTGCGCGCCTTCCTCGCCGGTTCGATCGCCCGGTGGCAGCTGCCGGAGCGCTGGGCCCTCGTCGAGGCGGTGCCCAAGACCAGCGTCGGCAAGTTCGACAAGAAGGTGATCCGCAAGCAGTACGCGGACGGCGCCCTGGACGTCACCACCCTCGCCTGACCGCCGTACCGGAGGGCGGGGCGGGTCAGCCGCGCGTGAGCCACGGCCGCAGCAGCCTGCTGACGGCGGGCATGGCCGCGTAGGTCATCAGGGTGCTGAAGACGACGGCGAACGCGGCCGTCCGCAGCACGAAGTGGAGGTCCACCAGGTACGGCCCGAGCACCGCGTTGCCGGCGAGCGAGATCGGGAAGATGGCCAGCCCCGAGCTGATCGCCATCTTCCACCGCGGCGGCGCGGGCCGGGTCGTACCCGGCTTGGCGAACCAGGTCTCCATGCCGTGCAGTTCGCGCCGGGCTATCTCGGTGTGGTGGTGGCCGAGGCAGTTCGAGAACCACTGCGCCCGCTCGGGCGAGTCCTGCCAGCGCTGGAACGCCTCCTGGTTGCGGAAGCGGTGCACGAGGAACCAGGGGCCGCCGTCCGCCGCGGGCCGGAACAGCCCGTACCCGAGGTGGTCCGGGAAGCCCGCCGCCGTCTCCAGGATCCCGTGCGCCCAGGCCTCGAACGTCTCCTCGTGGCCCGGGTCCACCTGCCGGGCTATCAGGAGGTTCACCTCGCCGTTGTCGGCGGGGACGGTCTGCTCGGACGTGTTGGTGAGGGCCATCGGCCCAGGATGACTAGTTGGTGCCGATCTTGGCCAGCAGGTCCACGATGCGGCCCTGCACGTCGGCGGTGGTGGCCCGCTCCGCGAGGAACAGCACGCTCTCCCCCGAAGCCAGCCGCGGCAGTTCGGACGCCTCGATCCCGGCGGTCGTGTAGACGACCAGCGGGGTGCGGTTCAGCTGCCCGTTCGCGCGCAGCCAGTCCACGATCCCGGCCCGCCGGCGCCGGACCTGCATCAGGTCCATGACCACCAGGTTGGGCCGCATCCGGGTCGCCAGTTCCACGGCGTCGGTGTCGGCGCCCGCCCGCGCCACCTGGAGGCCGCGCCGCTCCAGCGCCGCGGTCAGGGCGGTGGCGATCTCGACGTGCTCCTCGATCAGCAGTACCCGCGAGGGGTGCTGCTCGCTGTCGCGCGGCGCGAGCGCCTTCAGCAGCACGGCCGGATCCGCGCCGTACGCCGCCTCCCGCGTGGCATGGCCCAGCCCGGCCGTGACCAGGACGGGCACCTCGGCGGCCACCGCGGCCTGGCGCAGGGACTGCAGGGCGGTCCGGGTGATGGGACCGGTCAGCGGGTCGACGAACAGGGCGGCGGGGAAGGCCGCGATCTGTGCGTCGACCTCCTCACGGGAGTGCACGATCACGGGGCGGTAGCCACGGTCGCTGAGGGCCTGCTGGGTCTGCGCGTCGGGCGCGGGCCACACCAGCAGCCGACGCGGATTGTCCAGCGGCTCGGGGGGCAGCTCGTCGTCCACGGGCCGCGGTACGGGCCGGTTGACCACCTCGACGGCGCCACCGGGGCCGTCCAGCGGCTCCGGGCCCTCGGCGGAGCCCGCCTCGGGTGCCCCTATGGCGAAGGCGCGCCCCTGGGGGGCCGGTTCGGACAGCCGGCGCCGCCGGCCGGAACCGGATCCGCCCAGGCCCGCGCCGGAGGTGTCGCCCGCGCCGGGGTCGACGGAGATGCCCTGGCCCAGGGTGCCGAGCGCGCGCACGCTGATCGGCTGCGCGGCGGCCGCCGGGGCGTCACCGGGCCGACGGGCACCGGGCAGAGCGGCGGGGCCGGGGGCCTCGTCGTCCTCGGCGGCGGTACGGGCCGCGGGGACGGGCCAGGCCGGGGCGGCGGGCAGCCCGCGGCGCCGGCCGGTCGGGTGCGCGGGGTCCTCGGCGCCCTCGGCGGCGGCCTCGGGGGTCTCCGGCTCGGCGCCGGCGGGAGCGCCGAGCACCCGGCGGCCACGGCGGCCGCCCGGCCCGTCGGCGTCGGCCTCGGCGGGAGCGGGGGCCCCGCCGGCCATGGCGGGGGTCTGCGGGGAGGCGGGGGCCGGCCCGGCGGGCAGTGCGAAGCCGCCCTCGGGCGCGAGGGGCCGGGGCGTGGCGGGGGCCGCGAGCCCGGCCGCCGGTACGGGACCGCCGGGCTGCGCGGGCGCGGCGGGCGGACCGCCCAGCGCCCGGCGGCGTCCGGCCGGATGCTCGGTCACCGGAACCGGGGGCACCGCCGGTACGGGCGGCAGCGCCGGCATGCCGGTGCCCTGCGGGGGCACGGGCCGGCCGGCCCCGCCCCGCGCGGCGTCCGCGCTGCCGTCGCCGTCCCGGCCGCGCCGGCGCCCGGTACCGAGTCCGGCGGGGTTCACCGGGGACTGCGCGAGCTCCGCCGGACCGGAGTCGGCGGGGCTGCCGTCCGCCCGGCGCCGCCCCGACGGCAGCGCGAGCGCGCCCCCGCCGTCACGGGCCCCGGGGTCCTTCGCCCCGTCCGCCCCGTCCTCCAGGAAGGCGTCGACTCCGCGCCGGGCCCGCCGCCCGCCGGGACCGGGGGCGCCGTCGCCGCCCTCGGGAGCCGGCGGCTCCTCGGGGGGCTCCGGCAGGGTCACCGTCCCGGCACCCGTCCCGAGCGGCAGCTCCAGTACGTACGCCCCGCCGGGCGCGCCCGGAACCTCCACCGTCTGCAGGACCCCGCCGTGCGCGGCGACGATGCCCCGTACGACCGGCTCGTGCACGGGGGTGCCGCCCTCGTGCGGGCCGCGCACCTCGATCCGTACGACCTCGCCGCGCTGGGCGGCCGCGACCACGATGGTCGAGTCGCCGTAGCCGCTGCCCTGGGCGGTCTTGCCGGTGGCGTCCACCCCGGCGACATCGGCGACCAGGTGCGCGAGGGCGGTCGCGATGCGCTCCGCGTCCACCTCGGCCTCGATGGTCGGGGCGTGGACGGCGAACTGCACCCGGCCGGGGCCGATCAGCTCGACGGCGCCGTCGATGCCGGCCGCGACGACCGTGTTGATCAGGACATTCTTCTTCTTGAGCTTTTCGGCGCCGGCGTCGAGCCGCTGGAAGGCGAGCACGTTGTCGACCAGCGCGGTCATCCGCGAGTACCCGGCGGCCAGGTGGTGCAGCAGCTGGTTGGCCTCGGGCCACAGCTGTCCCGCGTCGTCGGCGGCCAGGGTGGCCAGTTCGCCGCGCAGTTCGTCGAGGGGGCCGCGCAGGGACTCGCCGAGGACGGCCAGCAGCTGGGCGTGGCGCGCGGCGAGGGCGTCGTAGGCCCGCCGGTCGGTGAAGGTCATGACGGCGCCGACGAGGAGTTCCCCGTCCCGTACGGGCGAGGTGGTCAGGTCGACGGCCACGGGCTGTCCGGCCTTGTTCCACAGCACCTGCCCGCGGACGCGGTGCTTGCGGCCGCTGCGCAGGGTGTCGGCGAGCGGGGACTCGTCGAAGGGGAAGGGGGAGCCGTCGGCGCGCGAGTGCTGGACCAGCCCGTGCAGCTCGCGGTTGCCGAGGTCGGTGGCGCGGTAGCCGAGGATCTGCGCGGCGGCCGGATTGACGAGGACGACCCGGCCCTCGGTGTCCGTGCCGACGACGCCTTCGGCGGCGGCCCGCAGGATCATCTCGGTCTGCCGCTGGGAGCGGGCCAGCTCGGCCTCGGTGTCGACGGTCTCGGAGAGGTCCCGTACGACGAGCATCAGCAGCTCGTCACCGGTGTAGGCGGGCTGGGGCTCGCGGTAGGCGTCGCGGCCGTCGAGGTGGGCGCTGGTGACCTCGACGGGGAACTCGGTGCCGTCGGTGCGGCGCGCCGTCATCCGCTTGGGCTTGGAGCGGCCCTCGTCGTTGTCGCCGGGCCGGCGCATCGATCCGGGGATCAGCTTGGAGTCGAACTCCGGCAGCAGGTCCAGTACGCCGCGTCCGACGAGCCCGGTGCCGGGACTCTCCATGACCGCGAGGGCGATCGAATTCGCGTTGACGACCGTGCCGTTGGCGTTGACGAGCAACAGCGCGTCCGGAAGGGCGTCGAGTATTGCTGCGAGGCGAGCAGCGCCTCGGGATGGCCTGCTGCTCACGACGAGCTTCCTCCCTGACCACGACTACCGGCATGTCACGGGAGGAGTCTAAGGGCACCGTCCCGCGGCGAGGTGGCGGATGGACGGGGGAAACCGTGCATCCGCCGCATCCTCCCAGGTCAGGCACTCGCACTCGGAAGCACAGGTTCCAGGTCGTTCCACCGGGCGATGTCGCATCCGTTCTTCCGGCGGAAGGTGCTGTCCACCTTCTCTCCGCGCCAGGTTCCGGTGACGCGGGCGGTCGCGGGACCGCCGTTCTGGAAGGTGCAGAGCTGCCGCTTCGGCTCGGGGGCGAAGGGGTTCTTGCCCTGCCGGGCGAACTCGTCGAGGCGGGCGCAGGCCTTCTTCGCCTCTGGGTGGCTGCCGCCGACGGGGTCGCACTCCAGCCGGTACTCGCCGTCGAGGAGGCGGTTGCCGGTGTCGGACACGGCGATGGTGAGCCGGTCGGGGGCGGCCGTCAGCAGCCGTGCCACCGGCAGGGACGGCAGCGGTGGCAGGGGGCCGGCGACCGCGGCGGCCAGGGCTGAGGTGACGGCGAAGGCGGCGAGACGCAGCATGGGGCACTCCAGGTCGTCCGTACGTCGTACGCCTCACCAACGACGCGCGCGCTCCGACGTTGCGTGCGGCCCCGGGGGTGTGCGGCGGACGTGTGCCGCACGTGTGTGCCGTCCCGGGGTGCGCGCACGCGGCTTTCGAGGCGGGGGGCTTAAGGCTTTGCCCTGCGGGCCCGGCTCCTTGTACCGTGGGAGCGGATTGGTGAGCGGCCCTGCGGCTGTGTCATCATCTGCACGCACCCTCGTACGCGGGGGTGTGCTGGAGGCGTCGCCTAGTCCGGTCTATGGCGCCGCACTGCTAATGCGGTTTGGGGCTTACCCCCCATCGAGGGTTCAAATCCCTCCGCCTCCGCACTCACGAAGCCCCGGTCCTCACGGACCGGGGCTTCGGTGCGTTCGGGGCACCTCGATCGGTTCGGCTCGCCTCGGCCGGGTCACCTCGGTCGGCTCGCCTCGGTCGGGTCGCACGCGCATCGGGCCGCTCGCGCGGGCTCCGGCGCGGCGACGGGCCCTGGAGGGTTTCGGCCGCCCCTGCGGGGGTAGCGCGAGCGCGGACCAGGCTTCCCCGAAGACGTACGGACGATCTTCTTCCGGGGCGTTTCCGCAGGTCAGGCGTGGTGGAGCTAATGGATTTCGCGTCCCGCCGAGGTCCATGTATTGTTGTTCTCGCAAGGCCAACGGGGCGCAAAACCCCGAGAAGCCCAAGCACTCGTAGCTTAACGGATAGAGCATCTGACTACGGATCAGAAGGTTGCAGGTTCGAATCCTGCCGAGTGCACAGCAAGCGAAGGCCCCCCGGACATCGTCCGGGGGGCCTTCGGCGTCAGCCGGTACGCCCTCGCCCCCAGCCCCCGAGGACTGCGCATGACCGTGCACACCGCCACTCCGCTCACGCGGACGATCTCCGCGCCCGAGCGGGTCTGGTACGCCTCGTACGGGTCGAACATGCACGTGGACCGCCTCGCGGCGTACATCGCCGGCGGCACCCTGCCAGGGGCGGAGCGCGTCTATCCGGGCTGCCGCGACCACCGGGGGCCGGAGCGTTCCCTCGCGGTGGAGCTGGAGGGCTGCCTCTACTTCGCCACGGAGTCCACCGTGTGGACGGGAGGCCGGGCGTTCTACGACCCGACGGCTCCCGGGCTGACGCGGGCGCGGGCGCACCTGGTGACGCCGGAGCAGATGTCCGACATCGCCGCCCAGGAGATGTACGAGGAGCCCGGCACGGACCTGGACCTGACGAAGGTGCTGCGCGACGGCCGCGACGAGGTGGGACCGGGACGGTACGAGACCCTGATCTGCCCGGGGGAGATCGAGGGCGTCCCCGTCCTGACGTTCACCGCGCCGTGGACCCTGCGGGACGTCGAGGTGCGCGCCCCGTCCGCCGCGTACCTGCGCTACCTGGCCGGCGGCCTGTTGCAGTCGGGGCCGTGGGAAGAGCCCGGGATCGCCGCGTACTTGTCCTCCCGCCCCGGCGCCGCGGGGCAGTGGACCGCAGAGCGGGTACTGGACCTGCTCAGGGGCGGCAGCGGCTGACGTCCGGGCCGGAAGGTCCACCCCGACGGCCTTTGCGGTGCTTTGACATCGCCGTCGCTAGCCTTCGGAGGACAGCTGATCGTTTCGAACTTTCGAGGGGGGACCCATGGGTCTGTTCGGGAACGCGCACACCGTCGATCCGGTGTCGGCGCAGCGGGACTACGCCCGGCTGCTCGGCAACGGCGAGCAGGTGCACGCCGCCTACCTGCTGATCCGGGACACGATCCTGTTCACCGACCGGCGCCTGGTGCTGGTCGACAAGCAGGGGCTCACGGGCAAGAAGGTGGAGTACCACTCGATCCCGTACCGGAGCATCACGCACTTCTCCGTGGAGACCGCCGGTCACTTCGATCTCGACGCCGAGCTCAAGATCTGGATATCGGGCACGTCGGCACCGATCGAGAAGACCTTCACCAAGGGCGTCGACATCTACGAGGTGCAGGCGATCCTGACCCAGTTCGTCGCCCGCTGACGGCCACCGCGGCCGGGGCGGCGCGAAGGCGGCCCCGGCCGCGGCCGCCGGTCAGGCGAGGACGCGCGGCAGGCCCGTCACCGACATCACCAGCGAGTAGAGCGAGGTGGTGGCGGTGATGAAGAGACGGTTGTTCTTCGGGCCGCCGAAGGCGATGTTCGAGACGGGCTCCGGGACGCGCAGGCGGCCGATGAGGTCGCCGTCCGCCGCGTAACAGTGCACGCCCGCGTCCATCGCGGCCGCCCACAGCCGGCCCTCGTCGTCGAAGCGGATGTTGTCCGGCCGGGGGCAGGTGGCGAAGACGCGGTCGCCGCTCAGCGTGCCGTCCGCGCCGACCTTGAAGGCGCGGATGTGGCCCGCGCGGGTGTCCGAGGCGTAGAGCTCGCTCTCGTCCGGGGAGAAGACCAGGCCGTTCGGGCCGAGGAAGCCGTCCGCGACGAGGCGGACCTCGCCGGTGGCCGGGTCGGCGCGGTAGAGGTTGCAGGCGCCGATCTCGCTCGGCGCCCGGTGGCCCTCGTAGTCGTTGGTGATGCCGAAGTCGGGGTCCGAGAACCAGATCGAGCCGTCCGAGCGGACCACCGCGTCGTTCGGGCTGTTGAGGCGCTTGCCGTCCCAGCGGTCGGCGATGACGGTGATCCGGCCGTCGTGCTCGGTGCGGGTGACGCGGCGGTTGCCCTGCTCACAGGTGATCAGACGGCCCTCGCGGTCGAGGGTGTTGCCGTTGGAGTGGCCCGCCGGGGAGCGGAACTCCGAGACCGCGCCCGTGACCTCGTCCCAGCGCAGCATCCGGTCGTTCGGGATGTCGCTCCACACCAGCTGGCGCCAGGCCGGCAGGTACAGCGGCCCCTCGGCCCAGCGGCAGCCGTCGTACAGCCGCTCCAGGCGCATGTCGCCGTTGGCGCAGCGTCCCGTGCGGAAACGGTCGTCCAGGACCTCGTACAAACTACGGTCAGCGATACCTGACATTCTTCCCCCTGAAGTCCGATCCACCGAATTGTGTTCGGTGTGATGGTGAGATTGCAGGATCCGGTACCGTCTTCGCAAGAGCCGACGGCTCAGTGAGAGGAAGATCGCGTGGACGAGATCGACCGGGCGCTCGTCCTGCGCCTCCAGCAGGACGCGGGCCAGTCGTACGCCGCCCTCGGCACCGCCGTCGGGCTGTCGGCGGGGGCGACCCACGAACGCGTGCGCAAGCTCCGCGAGCGCGGGGTCATCCGGCGGACCACCGTCGACGTCGACCCGGCCGCCGTGGGCAGCGGGGTGCTCGCCTACGTGATGGTCGACTCCCGTACCTGGATGGGCGAGTCCGGGCCGGCCTTCGAGGCGATCCCGGAGATCCAGGAGGCCCACGTCATCGCGGGCAGCGCCTCCGTCCTGGTCAAGGTCCGCACCTCCTCGACCGGGCAACTGCAGGACGTGCTGCGCCGGCTGTACGCGATCGACGGGGTCAGCGGCACGCACGCCACCGTCGTCCTGGACACCTTCTTCGAGCGGCCGCTCCCGCTGTGACCTGGCGGTGCACCGGCATCCGGTGGGACGGCGGGCGCCCCGCGATGGGATGGACCGGCCCCGCGGACCGCGTCAGCCCGCTCGCCCCCGGTCAGCGCCTCGCCTTCACCGCCCGGGGCGAGCGGCGCTGCCTGGGCGTGCGCCGGGCCGGGAAGCGGACCCCCTGCCCCACCGGCCTGGCCGTCCCGGGCCGCGTCGGGAACGCCCAGTGCCCCGAGTGCGCCCGCCTGGACCGGTCCTTCTCCGTCGCCGCCGACACCAACGCCGCCGATCCGCGCACCTACCGCGTCTACCTGGCGTGGTTCGGGCCGGACACCGTCAAGGTCGGCATCACCGCCGAGGAACGCGGCCCGGCCCGGCTCCTGGAACAGGGCGCGGTGACCTGGGCCTGGCTGGGGCGGGGCCCGCTGATGGCCGCGCGCCGCACCGAGGAGCTGCTGCGCGCCGCCCTCGGCGTGCCGGACCGGATCGCCTACGCCCGCAAGCGCGCCCTGCGCGGGCTGCTGCCGCCGGAGCCCGAGCGGGCCCGGGAGGTCGCCGCACTGCACGCCCGGGCCGTCGCGCTGCCCGGCTGGCCGGAGTCCCTGGACCGCGTGGAATGCGCCGTCGCCGACCACGCCGGGCCGTTCGGGCTGGCCGGACTGCCCGCCCCGGCCCGGGCGATCACGGAGATGGTGCCCGGCGGGACGGTGGTGGGCCTGCTGGCGGGCGCGGCCGGCCCCGACCTGCACTTCACCGACGGGCTCGTGGTGGACGCCCGGCTGCTGGCCGGCTGGGAACTGACCGCCGCTCCCGAGGGCGCGGTCACCGACGTACCGCTCGCGGAAATCGCCCCGCCGGGGCCCGCGGCGGGCCAGGACGGGCTGTTCTGACCCCTGACCCCTGACCCCTGATCCCCGACCCCTGGGCCATGCCTTTGCGGCCGCGCCCGCCGAGGTCGTGATCAAGGTCAAAACTTGGATCCCTTTGGCCTTCCGGGCCCGATTCCGGTGGACATGCCGAAGCGGTCCGCAGAGGGTGGTGGGCATGAGCATCCAGCCTGTTCCGGCATTCGAACCGCCTTACGTGATGGCCGTCTTCAGCAATGTCCGCACCCCCGACGACAGCGGATATCCGGAGACCAACGCCCGGATGAACGAGATCGTCGCGGAGAACCCGGGCTTCCTCGGCTACGAGTCCGCCCGGACTCCCGGCGGCCTCGGCATCACCGTCGCCTACTTCCGCGACCACGAGTCCCTCACCGTCTGGAGAGAGGACATGGAGCACCAGGCGGCCATGAAACAAGGCCGCGCCCACTGGTACGACAGCTACACCCTGCACGTCGCGACGGTCGAGCGGAGCCACGGCTTTGCCCGCAACGGCTGAGGCGGTCCGCGCCTTCCGCGAACGGCTCGGTCTGCCCGGACTGGTCGACGTGCACACGCACTTCATGCCCGAGCGTGTCCTGGCCAAGGTGTGGGACTACTTCGACGCGGCCGGCCCGCTGACCGGCGTCGCGTGGCCCATCACCTACCGCCACGAGGAGGAGCAGCGGCTGGCCCTGCTGAGGGAGTTCGGCGTACGGGCCTTCACCGCGATGGTCTACCCCCACAAGCCCGCCATGGCCGCCTGGCTCAACTCCTGGGCCGCCGGTTTCGCCGCCCGCACCCCCGACTGCCTGCACACCGCGACCTTCTTCCCGGAGGAGGGGGTGAGCGCGTACGTAGACCGGGCCCTCGACGCCGGGGCCCGCGTCTTCAAGGCCCACCTCCAGGTCGGCGGGTACGACCCGAACGACGAACTGCTCGACCCGGTCTGGGGGATGCTGACCGAGGCCGGGACCCCCATCGTGATCCACTGCGGTTCGGGACCCGCTCCGGGCAAGCACACCGGCCCCGGACCCGTCGCCCGGCTGCTGGCCCGCCACCCCCGGCTGCCGCTGATCGTCGCGCACATGGGCATGCCCGAGTACGACGCCTTCCTGGACCTGGCCGACCGGTACCCCGAGGTCCGCCTCGACACCACCATGGCCTTCACCGACTTCTCCGAGCGCTTCAGCGCCTTCCCGCCCGCGGACGTCGCCCGGCTCGCGGACCTCGGGGACCGCATCCTGCTGGGCACCGACTTCCCGAACATCCCCTACCCCTACGAGCACCAGCTGGAGGCCCTGGAACGCCTCGGCCTCGGCGACGACTGGCTGCGCGCGGTCTGCCACGACAACGGCGCCCGCCTGTTCCGCCTCCACTCCTGAAACCGGCCCGGGGCCCGTCCCCTAAGCCCGCCCCGTGACCCTACGGCCGCGCCGGCGATTCTCAGGAGATTCACAGGAAGGCGCAAGAACGCTCTCAGAGGCGGCGGCCAGCGTGAACCCATGACTGCGACGACCACCTCCCACGCGTCCACGTCCACCGGCAACCCGACGGCCCTCGTGCGCCCCGACGGCGGACCCTGCCGGGTCCTCGTCGTCGACGACGAGGCCTCCCTCTCCGAGCTGCTGTCCATGGCCCTGCGCTACGAGGGCTGCGAGGTCCGCAGCGCGGGCGACGGGGCGGGCGCAGTACGGGCGGCGCGGGAGTTCCGCCCGGACGTGGTCGTACTCGACATCATGCTCCCGGACATGGACGGGCTGGCCGTCCTCGGACGGCTGCGGCGGGAGATCCCGCACGTCCCGGTGCTGTTCCTGACGGCCAGGGACTCGGTCGAGGACCGGATCGCGGGCCTGACCGCCGGCGGCGACGACTACGTCACCAAGCCCTTCAGCCTGGAGGAGGTCGTCGCCCGGCTGCGCGGCCTGGTCCGCCGCTCGGGGGCGGCCCAGGCCGCGCGCGGCGGATCCGTGCTCGCCGTGGGTGACCTGCGGCTCGACGAGGACAGCCACGAGGTGGTCCGGGGCGGCCAGGAGGTCCACCTGACCGCCACCGAGTTCGAGCTGCTGCGCTACCTCATGCGCAACCCGCGCCGGGTGCTCAGCAAGGCCCAGATCCTGGACCGCGTCTGGTCCTACGACTTCGGCGGCCAGGCCAACGTGGTGGAGCTCTACATCTCCTACCTGCGCCGCAAGCTGGAGGCGGGCACCGGCCTGCCCCCGCTGATCCACACCCGGCGCGGCGCCGGTTACCTGATCAAGCCGGCCGAGTAGTGCCTGTACGCCCCTCCCGGCCGGTACGCCTTCCCCGGCCCGGCCGCCCCTCACGGCCCAGCCGCCGGCCGTGGTCCCTGCGGACCCGGCTGGTGGTCTCGGCGGTGGCGCTGATCGCCGTGGTCGGCGCGGCCATCGGCACCGTCACCACCCTCGCCCTGCGCTCCTACCTGACCGACCGGCTCGACGAGCAGCTCGGCGTCTCCGTCGACATGGCCGTGCGCGGCCCCGGCGCGGGCAAGGCCGCCCGCGACAACAGCCTCGGCTTCGTCCTGGCCCCCGGCAACCCGCAGAACACCGCCGGGGTCCGCCTCGACCCCGCCGGGAAGGTCCTCGGTACCGCCCGCAGCTCACCCGCCGACGGCTCCGCCCCCGACCACCTGCGCGCCCTGTCCGAGGCCCAGACCGAAGCCCTGGCCGGGGTCGCGCGCAAGGCCGCGCGGGGCAGCACCGCCCCCGTGGACCTGGAGCTCCCCGGCCTCGGCGGCTACCGGGCGCAGACCGCACCCGGCGGGAGCCTCGTCCTCGCGATCCCGCTGCGCGACGTGGACCGTACGGTGCACACCCTGATCGGCGTCGAGGTCTCCGTCACCCTCGCCGGGCTGATCGCGGCCTCCCTCGCCGGACAGGCCCTCGTCGGGGTCGCCCTGCGGCCGCTGCGCCGGGTCGCCGCCACCGCCACCCGCGTCTCCGAACTCCCCCTGCACAGCGGGGAACCCGCCCTGCACGAACGGGTCCCCGACGCCGAGGCCGACCCCCGTACCGAAGTGGGCCAGGTCGGCGCGGCCCTCAACCGGATGCTGGGCCACGTCTCCTCCGCCCTCACCGCCCGCCAGGAGAGCGAGACCCGCGTCCGCCAGTTCGTCGCCGACGCCAGCCACGAGCTGCGCACCCCGCTCGCATCCATCCGCGGCTACGCCGAACTCACGCGCCGGGGACGGGAGGAGACCGGCCCCGACACCCGGCACGCGCTGGGCCGCATCGAGTCGGAGGCCACCCGGATGACCGGCCTCGTCGAGGACCTCCTGCTGCTGGCCCGGCTCGACGCCGGCCGCCCGCTGCCCGGCTCCGCCGCCGACACCGACCTCGCCCCCCTCGTCGTGGACGCCGTCAGCGACGCCCGGGCCGCCGGGCCGGGCCACCACTGGAGACTCGACCTTCCCGCCGAGCCCGTACCCGTGCACGCCGATCCGGCCCGGATCCAGCAGGTGCTGGTGAACCTCCTCGCCAATGCCCGCACCCACACCCCGCCCGGGACGACCGTCACCGCCCGTGTTTCACGTGAAACATCCGCCGTCCGGCTGCTGATCGAGGACAACGGGCCCGGCATCCCGCCCCAGCTGCTGCCCCACGTCTTCGAACGGTTCGCCCGCGGTGACGCCTCCCGCTCCCGCGCGGCGGGCTCCACGGGCCTCGGACTCGCCATCGTCCACGCCGTGGTCTCGGCGCACGGCGGCCGCGTCGGCGTGCGCAGCGAACCCGGCCGGACCTCCTTCGAAGTGCGCCTCCCGCTCGCCGCGGCCACCCACGCACAGTCGGGTCACACGCAGTCGGGTCACGCACGGGCGGGTCACGCACAGCCGGGTCCCACGCAGTCGAGTCACGCGCAGCCGGGGCACTCACGGGCGGGTCACTCACAGACGGGTCACAGGCTCACCACACAGCGGTGACAGGGCGCCCCGCGAGGGTCGTCCCATGTCAACCGACGCCTCTCCCGGGGCCCTTCCGGCACGGGCGCCCCTCGCGCCCCTGCCCGGTGTGCCCGTGCTCGACGTGGTGATCCCGGTCTTCAACGAGGAGAAGGACCTGGGCCCCTGCGTTCGCCGGCTGCACGCCCACCTCACGCGCACCTTCCCCTACCCCTTCCGCATCACCATCGCCGACAACGCCAGCACCGACCGCACCCCCGAGGTCGCGGCCGCCCTCGCAGTCGGCTGCGCCGAGGTGCGCAGCACACGGCTGGAGGAGAAGGGCCGCGGCCGCGCCCTGCGCACCGTCTGGTCCCGGTCGGAGGCGCCCGTCCTCGCGTACATGGACGTGGACCTCTCCACCGACCTGAACGCGCTCCTGCCCCTGGTCGCCCCGCTGATCTCCGGTCACTCCGACCTGGCGATCGGCACCCGGCTCGCCCGCTCCTCGCGGGTGGTCAGGGGAGCGAAGCGGGAGTTCGTCTCGCGGGCCTACAACCTGCTGCTGCGCTCCTCCCTCGCCGCCCGCTTCAGTGACGCCCAGTGCGGTTTCAAGGCCATCCGCCGGGAGGTGGCCGAGCGTCTGCTGCCGCTCGTGGAGGACTCCGGCTGGTTCTTCGACACCGAACTGCTGGTGCTGGCCGAGCGGGCCGGGCTGCGGATCCACGAGGTGCCGGTGGACTGGGTGGACGACCCGGACTCCACGGTCCACATCGCGCGCACCGCCGCCGAGGACCTCAAGGGGGTCTGGCGGGTGGGCCGGGCCCTGGCCGTCGGCGCGCTCCCGCTGGACCGGCTCGCCCGCCCCTTCGGGGACGATCCGCGCGACCGGACGGCCCTGCCCGGGGTCCCGCGCGGCCTGGCCCGTCAGCTCCTCGGCTTCTGCGCCGTCGGGGTCCTGAGCACGCTGCTCTACCTGCTGCTCTACTCCGCCCTGCGCGCGGTGGCCGGACCGCAGGGCGCGAACGCGGTGGCCCTGCTGCTGTGCGCGGTCGCCAACACCGCCGCCAACCGGCGGCTCACCTTCGGCGTGCGCGGCCGGGCCCGGGCGATCCGCCACCAGGCGCAGGGGCTGGTGGTGTTCGGCATCGGGCTGGCGCTGACCAGCGGTTCCCTCGCCGCGCTCGGGGCGGCCAGCGCCGAGCCCTCGCACGGCACCGAACTCGCCGTCCTGATCACGGCGAACCTCGCCGCGACCGTGCTGCGGTTCCTGCTCCTGCGGTCCTGGGTCTTCCCCGACCCGGCGCCCCGCGCCACGACCGACCCGGCCGGCCCGGCCACCTCGACGACCCCGACCACCCCGCCGGCCCCGACCACCCCGACGACCCAGGAGGGCCCGTGACCACGGCCGTACTGCCGCTCTTCCCGCCCGCCGCACCCGTACCCGTACCCGGGACCGTCCGGGCGGCGGCCGAGCGGCCCCGCTGGGAGCGGCCCGCGTACACCGCCCTGCTCCTGTGCACGGCCCTGCTGCTGCTGTGGAACCTGGGGGCCTCGGGCTACGCCAACTCCTTCTACTCCGCCGCAGTCCAGGCCGGTTCGGAGAGCTGGAAGGCCTTCTTCTTCGGCTCCTCCGACGCCGGGAACTCCATCACCGTCGACAAGCCCCCCGCCGCCCTGTGGCCGATGGCGCTGTCCGTACGGCTCTTCGGACTCGGCGCCTGGCAGATCCTCGTGCCGCAGGCCCTGATGGGCGTGGGCACCACCGCGGTCCTGTACGCCTCCGTACGCCGCCAGTTCGGACCGGCCGCGGCCCTGCTCAGCGGCGCCGCGTTCGCGCTCACGCCCGTCGCCGCGCTGATGTTCCGCTTCAACAACCCGGACGCGCTGCTGACCCTGCTGCTGACCGTCACCGTGTACTGCGTCCTGCGGGCCCTGGAGGGCGCGCACACCCGGTGGCTGGTCTGGGCCGGCGTCGCGGTCGGCTTCGCCTTCCTGACGAAGACCCTCCAGGCCTTCGTCGTCCTGCCGCCGCTCGCCCTGCTGTACGCCGTCTGCGCGCCGGCCCGGCTGCGTCGCCGCCTGGGCCAGCTGCTGCTCGCGGGGCTGGCCGCGGTGGTGGCCGGCGGCTGGTGGGTGGCGGTCGTGGAGCTGTGGCCCGCCGCGTCCCGCCCGTACATCGGCGGCTCCCAGAACAACTCCTTCCTGGAGCTGACCCTCGGCTACAACGGCCTGGGCCGGATCAACGGGAACGAGACCGGCAGCGTCGGCGGTGGCGGCGGGCGCGCCGGTGGTGGCGGTGGGGGCTGGGGGGAGACCGGTGTCGACCGGCTCTTCTCGGCCAATGTGGGCGGTCAGATCTCCTGGCTGCTGCCCGCCGCCCTGGTCATGCTGGTCGCCGGGCTGGTGATCACCTGGCGGGCCCGCCGGGCCACCGACTCGCTGGAGGCCATGGCCCGCGCGGCGTTCCTGGCCTGGGGCGGAGGCCTGCTGATCACGGCCCTCGTCTTCAGCTTCATGCAGGGCATCTTCCACGAGTACTACACCGTCGCACTGGCCCCGTTCGCGGCCGCGCTGACCGGGATGGGCGTGGGCGTGCTGTGGGAGGAGCGGAGCTCCCGGGCGGCCGCGCTGACCCTGTCCGGAACCCTGGCCCTGACCGCGTACTGGTCCTTCGTGCTGCTCGGCCGCGCCTCCGGTTACCTGCCGGGGCTGCGCTGGGCGGTGCTGGTGGCGGGTGTGCTCGCGGCGGCGGCCCTGCCCTTCGCCGCCCGCTTCGGCCGCCGGGCCCTGCGCGCGACGGCGGCGCTGGGGCTGGCGGCGGCGCTGGCCGGGCCGTTCGCGTACTGCCTGACCACCGTGAGCACCGGCCACACGGGCTCCATCGTGACGGCCGGACCGGCCGTGGCGGGCGGCCGGGGCGGTCCGGGGGCCCCGGGCGGCCCCGGCGGAACGCGGCCGGGCTTCGGCCCCGGCGGCGAGGCCCCGCCCGGGGGCGGTACGGCCGGTGCGCGGGGCGGGGACGGCCGGGGCACCGTACGCGCCGACGGCCGGGTCGGCCCGGGCGGCCCGGGTACCGGCGGCGGCCCCGGCGGCGGTGCGGGCGGCCCCGGCGGGCTGCTGGGCGGGACCCGGGTCGGGGCCGAGGCGGAGGCCGCGCTGCGTGCGGACGCCGGCCGGTACACCTGGGCGGCGGCCGCCATCGGATCGCAGAACGCGGCGAGTTACCAGCTGGCTTCGGGGGAGCCGGTCATGGCGATCGGCGGCTTCAACGGCAGCGACCCCTCCCCGACCCTGGAGCAGTTCCAGGCGTACGTGAAGTCGGGCCGGATCCACTGGTTCATCGCCCAGCCCGGAGCACAGCCCGAAGCCCAGCCCGGGGCCGAGGCCGGAGCCCAGTCCGGACCCCAGCCCGGAGCCCAGTCCGGAGCGGGTGGGCAGACCCGGCCCGGTGCCGGTACGGGGGACGGCGGCGGTCCCGGAGGAGGAGGCGGCGGCGCCCGCCCCGGCGGGGCCGCCGGATCCGCCATCGAGAACTGGGTGAAGGCGAACTTCGAGCCCACCACCATCGGCGGGACCACCTTCTACGACCTGACCGGCGCGTCCTGATCCGACCGGCACGGTGGAGGCACCCCCTAGCATCAAGAGGGCGGACCGGGCATTCCGGGCTGATCCCCCTGTGGTGAGGAGGGTGCCTCCATGGTGACCGAGGCCGATCCGGACGAGGCCAGGAGCAGTGTGTGGCTGGCCGTCAGGCCCGCGGCCCCCGTCAGACGCCGCAGCGAGGCCCCGTCCGGGCTGGACCGGGACCGGATCACGGCCGCCACCGTGCGGCTGCTCGACGCCGAAGGGCTGTCCCGCTTCTCCATGCGCCGCCTGGCCGCGGAACTCGGCGTCACGGCCATGTCCCTGTACTGGTACGTGGACACCAGGCACGATCTGCTCGAACTCGCCCTGGACAGCGCCCTGGGCGGGCTGCGGCTCCCGGCCGGACCGGCCGCGCGGGAGGACTGGCCGGACCGGCTGCGGATCCTGGCCCGCGGCTACCGGGGGCTCCTGGCGGAGCATCCGTGGGTGGCCCCGCTCAGCGCCGCCTACCCGAACATCGGCCCGCACGCGCGGGCCTTCGACGCGGCGCTGCAACGCCTGCTGGACGCCGCAGGCCTGGTGGGCACCGGTCGCACCGGCGCCCACCTGGCCCTCTCGCAGTTCCTGACCGGCTCCGGCCTGAACGGCTGCGGGGGTTCGGGCCGCAGGGCGCCCGAGGCGGACTTCGGCCTGGCCCTCGACGTCCTGATCGCGGGCATCGAGGCCAAGGCCGCCGACCGCACGGGACGCCGGGGTCACGACACTCCCTAGTGCCGTGACCGGAAAGGTCCACCGGGTCGCGACCCGGCAAACCTTCCCGGCCACGGCACCAGTGCCGTGGCCTTTCCGGTCGCGGCACTAGGACCCGGCCGGAGCCTCGGCCGTCTTCTTCAGCGCGTCGGCCGGAGCCTGCGCCGGGTCCGCCGGGGCGGACGTGGTGGAACCCGCGGCCGTCGGGGCGTGCGCGGCCGGCTTCGACTTGAGCGCGACCTCCTTGATGAACAGCACCAGCACCAGGGAGAGCAGCGCGAACGGGGCGGCGTAGAGGAAGACGTCGCCGACGCCGTGGCCGTACGCGGACTCGATGACGGTCCGGAACGGCGCGGGCAGCTTGTCGAGGTCGGGGATCCCGCCCCCGGCGGTGCCGCCGTGTCCCATGGCCGCGGCCTTCGGGCCGAGGGCGGTGAGGCCGTCCTGGACGTAGTGGGTGACGCGGTTGGCCATGACCGCACCGAGCGCCGAGACGCCCATGGCGCCGCCGAGGGAGCGGAAGAAGGTGACGACGGAGCTGGCCGCGCCGAGGTCCTCGGGGGCCACCTGGTTCTGGGTGGCGAGGACCAGGTTCTGCATCATCATGCCGAGGCCGAGGCCGGTCAGCGCCATGTAGACGGCGATGTGCCAGTACGGGGTGTCGTAGCGCAGGGTGCCCAGCAGGCCGAGTCCCGCGGTGAGGAGCACGCCGCCGGAGACCAGCCAGGCCTTCCACTTGCCGGTCTTGGTGATGACCTGGCCGGAGACGGTGGAGGAGACGAAGAGACCGCCGATCATCGGGATGGTCAGGACGCCGGACATGGTGGGGGACTCGTTGCGGGCCAGCTGGAAGTACTGGCTGAAGAAGACCGTGCCGGAGAACATCGCGATGCCGACGAAGAGCGAGGCCGCCGAGGCCAGGCTGATGGTCTTGTTGCGGAACAGCCGCAGCGGGATGATCGGGTCGCTCGCACGGGACTCGACGAGGACGAAGAGCAGGCCGAGCGCCACCGCGCCGCCGGTCATCGCCCAGGTCTGCCAGGAGATCCAGGCGTAGGAGTCACCGGCCTGCGTGACCCAGATCAGCAGCAGCGAGACCGAGCCGCTGATCAGGAAGGCGCCCAGCCAGTCGACCTTGACGTCCCGGCGGACGACCGGGAGGTGCAGGGTCCGCTGGAGCACGATCAGCGCGATGATCGCGAAGGGCACGCCGACGTAGAAGCACCAGCGCCAGCCCAGCCAGTCGGTGTCGGTGATGACGCCGCCGAGGAGCGGGCCGCCGACGGTGGCGACGGCGAAGACCGCACCGAGGTAGCCGCTGTAGCGGCCGCGCTCGCGCGGGGAGATCATCGCGGCCATCACGATCTGGGCGAGGGCGGAGAGGCCGCCGACACCGATGCCCTGGACGACGCGGCAGGCGATGAGCATGCCGGTGTTCTGGGACAGGCCGGCGACGACGGAGCCCAGGACGTAGATGACGAGGGATATCTGGACGAGCAACTTCTTGCTGAAGAGGTCGGACAGCTTGCCCCAGAGCGGGGTCGCGGCCGTCATCGACAGCAGGGCCGCGGTCACGACCCAGGTGTAGGAGGACTGGGTGCCGCCGAGGTCGCTGATGATCTGGGGCAGTGCGTTGGAGACGATCGTCGAGGACAGGATCGCCACGAACATGCCGAGCATCAGCCCGGACAGCGCCTTCATGATCTGGGGGTGGGTCATGGGCGCGCCGTCGGACGTGGTCTCCGACCGGCCGCCTTCCCGCACACCGGTGGGTGTGGTCGTAGCCATGCGTTTCCTTAGTACTAGAAGCTCGATCGGAGTCGGGCCAGCAGGGTGTTGAGTACGTCGACGTCCTCGGCCGACCAGTCGGCGAGGGCCTTCTCCAGCGCGCCGGTGTAGCGCGCGCCGAGCTCTGCGAGCAGCGCGCGCCCCGCCGGGGTGAGGCGCAGGATCCGGCAGCGGCCGTCGCCCGGGTCGGTTTCCCGGTCGATCCAGCCGCGCTGGGCCAGGTGGGCCACGTGGCGGCTGGTCACCGAGATGTCGACGGCCAGGTACTCGGACAGCCGGCTCAGCCGCATCTCCCCGTGCCGGTCGAGCACGGTCAGGACGGCGGCGGAGGCGGGCGGGCAGTCGTGGGGCAGGATCCGGGCCAGGTCGCGCTTGACCGCCCCGATGCCGGTGAGCTGGCGGGCCAGCTCCTCGTAGCGGGTGGTGCTCTGCGCGGTCCACGTGGTCACCGGGTGCCCCCCATCTTGTTGCTTAGGGCAACCATAGAAGCGGATGGTTGCTACAGGCAAATGAATCCGGGGGGTCCGGCGGTAAAGGAATCGGAAAACCCGTCGGCGGCGGAAAACCCGCTAGGGTCCTGGGCCATGGCTGCGAACCACAACTCTCCCGAACCCGAGGGTGGCTACGACCCCGCGGGCAGTACGCAGATGTTCCGCGCGTTCGTCGAGGAGGCCGAACCGGCCCGCACCCCGTCCGTCCCGGGCGCCCGGCGGCGCCAGAAGGACCCGGCTTCGAAGTCCGGGGCGGTGCTGGGGCTGGCCTTCGGCCTGCTCCTCGTGTTCGGCGCCGCCCTCTGGCTGGTCCTGCGCTGACCGCGCTGACCGCGCTGACCGCCCCCGGCCGACGGGGCACCGGTCATCGGGCCGCCCCTCGCCGGGCCGCCCGTCACTGGGTCCAGGAGGCCGTGACCTTCTGGGTCTCCACCCGCATGCCCAGCGGGACCCGCCACGCCTCCACGCACACCGTGTAGGTCTGGGTCTTCGAGGCTCCGGCCGCGATGGGGCCGGGCAGGGGCTGGCTGGTGGTGATCGTGGCCCAGTCGACGCCGAGGGCGCCGATGATGTGCGTCGCGAAGCTGACCGTGCCCGAACGGGCGGCGGTGCCGCCGGTGTTGGTGAAGGTGACCGTGACGCGTTCGCACCGGCGCTCGGACGCCGCCGCGCGGACCGGCGCGCTCAGCGACAGCTTCGCCGGGGTGGCGGGCGGCGGCGGGGGCGGCGCGGGCGTGCCGGTCCCGGGTCCAGGCTTGGGGTCCGGGGCCCCTGGAGGGGTGCCCGGGCCGCCCGGGGCCGGGGTGGTGCCCGGCTGCGCCGGCGGGGGGCCGCCGGGCGGGACGGGCCGGCCCGCCTCCGGCGGGGTGCCGGGCGCGGGTGCGGAGCCGCCGGGGGCGGTGGCCGTCCCTCCGCCCTGGCCGGAGCCGCCGGGCGGCTGGGACCCCGGGGTGCCGGGCGTCGTAGGGGCGGTGTCGGACGGGGTGCCCGTCGCGGGGACGGACGCCGACGCGGAGGATTCCGCCGGGGTGCCCGCCCCGGGGGCCGCGAGCGGCTGGAACTCCACTCCGGCCCGGGGCGCGACGTTCTCCCCCGCGCCCCTCTCGGGTCCGGGGGCGGCCGCGCCCACGGCGACGTAGCCGTCCCGGGCCGGGCCGCCGCATCCGGTGAGGGCGGCGGCCGTGCAGCACAGGGTGAGGGCGAGCGCCGCGCGAGATCCCGTTCGCATCGCGTCAGTTTTCCTGACGCCACGTCAAATGGGAACCCGTTGCGCGGCGTTCAGCCTCCGGCCGGGACCCTCACTCGCCGATCAGACCGACGCGCAGCTGCGCGAGCGTCCGCGTGAGCAGCCGGGAGACGTGCATCTGGGAGATGCCGACCTCCTCGCCGATCTGCGACTGGGTCATGTTCGCGAAGAACCGCAGCATGATGATCTGCCGTTCCCTGGGCGGGAGTTTGGCCAGCAGCGGCTTCAGGGACTCGCGGTACTCGACACCCTCCAGTGCGGTGTCCTCGTACCCCAGCCGGTCCGCGAGGGAGCCCTCGCCGCCCTCGTCCTCCGGAGAGGGCGAGTCGAGCGAGGAGGCGGTGTAGGCGTTGCCGACGGCGAGACCGTCGACGACCTCCTCCTCGGTGACCCCGAGCACGGCCGCGAGCTCGGGGACGGTCGGCGACCGGTCGAGCTTCTGGGCGAGCTCGTCGCTGGCCTTGGTCAGCGCGAGGCGCAGTTCCTGGAGCCGGCGCGGGACGCGGACGGACCAGGAAGTGTCTCGAAAGAATCGTTTGATCTCGCCCACGACGGTCGGCATGGCGAACGTCGGGAACTCCACTCCGCGCTCGCAGTCGAACCGGTCGATCGCCTTGATCAGGCCGATGGTGCCGACCTGGACGATGTCTTCCATCGGCTCGTTGCGGCTGCGGAAGCGGGCCGCCGCGTACCGCACGAGCGGCAGGTTCAGTTCGATCAGGGTGTCGCGTACGTAGGTCCGTTCGGGGCTGTCCGCGTCCAGGGCGGCAAGTCGCTGGAAGAGGGAGCGGGAGAGGGTGCGGGTGTCGATGGCTTCCGAGCGGTCGGACACTGCCGGCTGCTCACGCTTGACAAGCGTGAGCACTTTGGAGCTGCCCTGGTCTACGGACATGCCACCCCCTTGAGGTCGCGGACGGTCGCGTCTTCTGCGCGCCCGTCGGAGGAACGCAGCCTCCACCTGAATACCGGAGGCGGGGCTGCGGCAAACGCGGTTCCAGCAGAATGTCACATGTCGGCAACACGCTGTAGCGTCATGTCGACAAGTATCTCCAGCGACAGAGCGCGGACCGAGCGGAATGAGCCGGTTCTGTAGGGAAACGCGGGAACGCCTCCACTCGAACCGGTTAGGCCTCGATCCTGTTTGCGGATCTCAGTCGGGCGAAGCTCCGGGCGAGCAGCCGGGAGACGTGCATCTGGGAGACGCCGAGCTCGGCGCTGATCTGCGACTGCGTCAGGTTGTTGTAGTACCGCAGGAGGAGGATCCGCTGCTCGCGTTCGGGCAGTTGTACGAGGAGGTGGCGGACGAGGTCGCGGTGTTCGACTCCGGCCAGCTCGGGGTCCTCGTAACCGAGCCGGTCGAGCAGGCCGGGCATGCCGTCGCCCTCCTGGGCGGCCTCCAGGGAGGTCGCGTGGTAGCTCCGGCCCGCCTCGATGCAGGACAGCACCTCGTCCTCGCTGATCCGCAGCCGCTCGGCGATCTCGGGCGTGGTCGGGGTGCGGCCGTGGAGGGTGGTGAGGTCCTCGGTGGCGGCGTTGACCTGGACCCACAGCTCGTGGAGCCGGCGCGGGACGTGGACGGTGCGGACGTTGTCGCGGAAGTACCGTTTGATCTCGCCCACGACGGTCGGCATGGCGAAGGTCGGGAACTGCACCCCGCGCTCCGGGTCGAAGCGGTCGATCGCGTTGATCAGGCCGATGGTGCCGACCTGGACGACGTCCTCCATCGGCTCGTTGCGGCTGCGGAAGCGGGCGGCCGCGTACCGGACGAGGGGGAGGTTCGCCTCGATGAGGGCCCCGCGCACCCGGTCGTGCTCGCTGGTGCCCGGCTGAAGGCCCTTCAGCTGCCCGAAGAGCACCTGGGTGAGGGCCCGGGTGTCGGCGCCCCGGCTCTGCGGCCGGGGGGCGGTCGGGGGCGCTTCCTGGGCGTCCTGCTGGGGTGGCACCTGAGGCGCAGTACTGGCCGGCACGGTCACGCCACCCCTTCAGTCAACTCATCTGTCAAAAGCGGTCATAGCATCACAAGAGATGTGCACTATGCGCAAGCACCGTATATCGCCGTGTTGAGGGCAAGTTGGGCATATAGGGACATTCTTTTCGAACAGTGGGAATGCAAAAGACCCCCCACCCGTCGGAGTGGGGGGCCGGGAGGTCCGGAAACCGCTTCAGCGTACGGGCTCAGCTCACCAGTTCGGTCATGAACTCGCCGATACCGGAGGCGGCATCCGAGATTCCCTGGAAGCCTATTTGTACAAAATCGGCAGCTTTGACCGGTTGGGTGATGATCACGTAGAGCACGAAGACGACGAGCGCGCCCACGACGATCTTCTTGGTGTCCATGAGCGGTGACGGCCTCCCCAACCGGTCCTGCAAAGTCGGGTGAGTCTAACCGTTCAACTTCGGACACTCACCTGCCCTTTAAGGACCAATGGCCTGGCCGTACGGGCCCTTTGCCGGTGGGTCCCCGGTCGCGGAAGGCGCAGGATTGAAGACGAGCCCACCGGTTCTGGCAGGAAACCGGTGGGTGAGGGACAGGGCCTCGCTGCGGGGTCCGAGCCGCAAGCTTCCCCCCTGACTGCGGCTCGGACTGGCAGGTTCCGTCCTCACCGGGGGAAGTGGCTTGTCCCCCCGATGCCACTTCCCCCGTCCCCACGTCGAAGGTCCCGACTCCGGTCGGGGCCTTCTTCGCATGCGGGGAGGCGCTACTCCAGCCCGCCGGCCAGGTCGGCGATCGGCTGGACGGGCGCGATCACGGGGGCGAGCTGGTTCGGCAGCTCCATCAGCTGGTTGAGCTGGTTGGCGCCCTCGCTGAGCTTCCCGCCGATCTCCTGCACGGAACGCGGCTGCGCGCCCTGCGGCATGCCCGGGGTCGCCGTCGGCAGGTCCGGGAGGGTGAGCGGGGCCAGGGGCGCGGCAGAGGCGGCAGGAGCGGCGAGGCCCGCGGCGGCCCCCGCGAGGGCGAAGGCGGCGAGCATGCGCTGGGTCTTGGTCATGCCGTGACAACGGCCGAGCGGGCGCCCGGTCACGCGGATGTCCCCCGGAGGGCCCCGCCGGACGGTCGGCGACCGGACGGCCATGCGGCCGACTGACCCAGTGGCCGACTGACCCAGTGGCCGACTGACCCCGGGAACGCCGAGAGCCCCGACCCTTGCGGGGCGGGGCTCTCGGTTCAGAGCGGTAGCGGTGGGATTTGAACCCACGGATAGCTTGCACCATCACACGCTTTCGAGGCGTGCTCCTTCGGCCGCTCGGACACGCTACCGAGAGAGAGCTTAGCCCAAAGAGCACGCTGAGCTGAAATCCGTATCCGGGCCGCCATCCGGGCGGCCCTCCGGAGGCCCCTGCGAGCCCTCCGGAGCCCGTTTCACAGGTCCCGGAAGAAGTCCGTCAGCTGCCGCGCGCACTCCGCTTCGAGCACTCCGCGGATCACCTCCGGCCGGTGGTTGAGCCGCCGGTCCCGTACGAGGTCCCAGAGCGACCCCGCCGCGCCGGCCTTCTCGTCCCCCGCGCCGAACACCACCCGGGCCACCCGGGACTGCACGAGCGCGCCCGCGCACATCACGCACGGCTCCAGGGTGACGACGAGGGTGCACCCCGTGAGCCGCCACTCCCCGAGCCGGGCGGCCGCCCGGCGCAGCGCCAGTACCTCGGCGTGCGCCGTGGGGTCGCCGGTGGCCTCGCGCTCGTTGTGCCCGGAGGCGAGGAGTTCCCCGTCCGGGCCGAGCACGACGGCACCGACCGGCACGTCGCCGGCCGGTACCGCCAGGGCGGCCTCCTGGAGCGCCAGGCGCATGGAGTCCCGCCAGGGATCCCGTACGGGATCGGGGCCGTACGCGATGTCGTGCGCGGTGCTCACTAGCGGACGGCCTCCAGGACCTCGGTGGCGCCGAGCGAGTCGGCGATCTCCGAGAGGGCGTCCCCGTCGAGGGTCATCAGTTGTTTGTTGCTGACTCCGAGGTCGTCCAGCAGCAGGGGGTCGCCGAGCGGACCGGCCGGCAGCGGCTCGGCGCCGGTTCCCGTCCGCTCGTCCGCGTCGTCGTCCTCTTCCGCGAACGCCGAGACCGGTTCGTCCTCGCCGTCCTCGGTGCCGTCCAGGTCCAGTTCGTCGAGTTCGTCGTCCTCCTCGTCGCTGCCCAGCAGCTCTTTGGTCAGCATCGATCCGTAGGAGCTGCGGTCGGCTGCGGAGGCGTTCGATACGAAGTACCGGGGGTCCTCCTCGCCGTCCACGCGGACGACGCCGAACCAGGCGTCCTCCTGCTCGATGAGAGCGACCACCGTGTCGTCGTCGACAGCGGCGGAACGGGCGAGATCGATCAGATCACTGAGGGACTCGACGTCGTCGAGTTCCAGGTCGCTCGCTTCCCACCCGTCTTCGGTGCGCGCGAGCAGTGCGGCGAAATACACCGTGACTCTCCCACTGGTCATAGGCGTGCCGGTTGGAGGTCCCCCCGGCCGGAGGTTGGGGTGCGAACGGCCGTGACGCCTGCTGTTCCCACCCCGCCCAATCGGCATCGTGGCAGAAACAGCGGCTTTGCGAGAGGTCTTCCGCGCGGCGGCCGTGTCGCGGCGTCCGCCGCCACGCCGGTCGCCGGGCCGCTCACCATCGGAACGTACGCATCCGCATCTGCTGGCGCATCCGTGCCGCGCGGGCGCGCCGGGGCTGCACGCGGTCCCGGAGTTCCCGGGCCTCGTTCAGGTCGCGCAGGAACTGCGCGCGCCGCGCCCTGCGCTGCGCCGCGCTCTCGGGTGGCTCGTGCGGATCGCTCCCGGCACTGCTCCCGTCGCTCTGGTCACTCGCTCGGCTCGGCTGCGTCTCGGGCATCGGCCACCACCCCGGCTGGTCCGGTCGTCCTCCTCCGCCGGCGCGAAGCAGACCCCCCGGATTCCCACCTTCCCCCGGACGGCGCGATTGATGCCACCTTTTCCCAGATCGACCCAGGTCAGGGCTGCGGGGCAGCTTCCCGCCGGTTCCCTCGGGCCCCGGTTCCTCAGTCGTCCGCGTCGTCGGTGAGGTCCGGTACGACGGCCACCGGGCCGTGCGCGTGCTGGAGGACGGCGTTGGCCACGGAGCCCATCAGCAGCGACCGTCGGCGGGGATGGTGGCGGCCCACGACGACGAGCGCGGCCGACCGGGAGGCCTCCACCAGCCGGCCCGCCGCGTCCCCGGGCACGGCTGCCTGCTCCACGGGCACGTCGGGCCGGCGGGCGCGCAGCGGTTCCAGCCGGCGCGTCTGGGAGCGCAGCATCTCCCGTTCGGCCGGCACCGCGTCCCCGTCGTCGGCGAGCGCCTCGGGCGGGATCACGGCGAAGGGGCTGTCGACCACCATGGTCGGCGTGGGCGGCAGATCGTACGCCGAGACCACCTGGACGGTGGTCCCCCGCGCGGCCGCTTCCGCGAACGCGAAGGTCAGTACGTCCTCGGGGGTCTCGGCGGCGTGCAGGCCGAGGACCACCCGGCCGGCGGAGGGCTCGGTCGCGGCGGCCCGCGCGTCGCGGTCGGCGTGCGGGACCACGACCACCGGGCAGGTGGCGGTGGTGGCGACGGCGCGGCTGTTCGAGCCGAGGAGCAGGGTCGCGAACCCGCCGCGCCCGCGCGAGCCCATGACCAGCATCAGCGGCCGGTTCTCGTCGGCGATCACCCGCAGGGCCTCGGGCACGGACCCTTCCAGGGCCTCGTAGCGGACCTCGCGGGGCAGCTCGGGGGCGGCCTCCAGGACGGTGCGGACGTGGTCGCCGATCGGGTCGGCGTACTGCGCGGGTTCGTTCGGATGGTGGAGGGCGGAGCGCCGGCCCGCGTACAACTGGGAGGCGTCGGGAAGCACATGGGCGACCATCAGGGCGGCGTCGTGCCGCAGGGCGGCCGTCCTGGCCCACTCCAGGGCCCGGAGGCTGTGCTCGGATCCGTCGACCGCCGCGATCACCAGTCCACTGCTCACCCGTCCAGCGTGCCGGGCGGCCGGGCGGGCCGCATCTCCGCCGTGCGACGCCGAGCGGTCGTGGCAGCGCGTAGCCTTTTGGGAGTGGGTCGCGAACAGCGGCCGTTGTCGCAGGTAGCAGGGTCGCAGGTCGCAGGTCGAAACCCGGCTGAGTCTTGGAGGATGTTGTGCGTTTGCAGGTAGTCGATCACCCCTTGGTGGCGCACAAACTCACCACGCTGCGCGACAAGCGCACCGACTCCCCCACGTTCCGGCGCCTGGCCGACGAGCTGGTGACCCTCCTCGCGTACGAGGCCACCCGCGACGTGCGCACCGAGCAGGCCGACATCGAGACCCCGGTGGGTCCGACGACCGGCGTGAAGCTGTCGCACCCCCGCCCGCTGGTCGTCCCGATCCTGCGCGCCGGTCTCGGCATGCTGGACGGCATGGTGCGGCTGCTGCCGACCGCCGAGGTGGGCTTCCTGGGCATGGTCCGCAACGAGGAGACCCTGGAGGCCTCCACGTACGCGACGCGCATGCCGGAGGACCTCTCCGGACGTCAGGTGTACGTCGTCGACCCGATGCTGGCCACCGGCGGCACGCTGGTCGCGGCGATCCAGGAACTCATCAAGCGCGGCGCCGACGACGTGACCGCCGTGGTGCTGCTGGCCGCGCCCGAGGGCGTCGAGGTCATGGAGCGCGAGCTGGCGGGCACGCCGGTGACGGTGGTGACGGCCGCGGTGGACGAGCGGCTCAACGAGCACGGCTACATCGTGCCGGGCCTGGGCGACGCGGGGGACCGCATGTACGGCTCCGCCGAATAGGAGGCTGCCGGCTCCGCCGAGTAGGAGACTGCCGGCTCCGCCGCATAGGCAACCGCCGGCTCCGCCGAGTAGACGCGCCCGGTCCCGGTCCCGGTCCGGTCCAGGGGACCGGACCGGGCCGGGATCAGCACTTTCCGGTGGGTGCGGGCGCGGGGTTGGCCAGGAGGGCCAGTGCCTTGTCCGCTTCTTCCTTGGGCTTCAGCTGCGTGAAGGCGTCACCGATGATCAGGTCGATGTCCGCGCCCTCGCGCGTGTCGTGCTGCTGGGTGAGCCCGTCGACCTGGGTGCCGAGGACGGAGTAGGCCGCCTTGTCGGTCGTGGGCGCGCCGAGCAGTATCCCGGTGCCCGGGACCTTCTTGTCGAAGGTGGGCGGGGCGTTGCCGACCTGCCCGATGACGAAGCCGCGTTTCTCCAGCTCGTCGCGGACGGCCTTGGCGAGGCCCGCTCGCGGGGTCGCGTTGTAGACGTTGACGGTGATCTGGCCGGGCTGGGGGAGCACGACCGCGGGGGATGCGGAGGCGGCGGGTCCCGGTTGGGGAGCGGAGGCGGGTTGCGCGGCCTTGACGGGGCTGGCGGACGCGGTCGGGCAGTCCTTGCCGGCCGCCGCCGCATTCCGCTTACCGCCACCGTCGCCCCGGAACACCCCGATGAGCTGGAGCGCCCCGTAGCCGAGCAGGGACAGCGCGAGGAGCGAGCCGAGCAGGACGAGGACGACCTTCCGGCGTCGCGGCCGGCGGCTCATGCGGGGGTAGGCAGCTCCCGTAACGCGGTACTTTCCGCCCATGCCGGGGGGAGTGAGCATGCTCATGGGCGCAGCGTAGTGCCGCGCCGTGACGATGCCTACTAAATGATCTATTGATCGGGCAAGGCTGACCCGAAAGGCGCAATCAGTCCATTTCCAGGACGCGTGCGTGCAGCACCTGACGCTGCTGGAGCGCCGCGCGCACCGCGCGGTGCAGCCCGTCTTCCAGATACAGGTCGCCCTGCCACTTCACGACGTGCGCGAAGAGGTCGCCGTAGAAGGTGGAGTCCTCGGCCAGCAGCGTTTCGAGGTCCAGCTGTCCCTTGGTCGTGACGAGCTGGTCGAGCCGGACCGGGCGCGGGGCGACGTCCGCCCACTGCCGGGTGGTTTCCCTGCCGTGGTCGGGGTACGGCCGCCCGCTTCCGATGCGCTTGAAGATCACACGGAAAGCCTACCGGGCCCGCGCCTCCGGGCGCAGCCTCGCCGGGTGGGTGCAAAAGTGGCAGACAGGGCTATTCCGGGAGTGATGCATGAGCCAGAGCACCGACGCCGCCGTTCCCGCGGACCCCGCGGACCCGGCCGGAGCGATCGCCGCGGGGTACGCGTTCACCGGACCGGCGCTCGACCTGGGAGCCCTGATCTGGGACGGCGTCTGCCTGCCGGACCGGCAGATCCGCATCCCGCTCGCCATGCTCAACCGGCACGGGCTCGTCGCCGGTGCCACCGGCACCGGCAAGACGAAGACGCTCCAGCTCATCGCCGAGCAGCTGTCCGCGAACGGCGTGCCCGTCTTCCTCGCCGACATCAAGGGCGACGTCTCGGGCATCTCCGCGCCCGGCACGGAGAACGACAAGGTCCGCGAACGGGCCGGCGAAGTGGCCCAGGACTGGCAGGCCACCGGCTTTCCCAGCGAGTTCTACTCGCTCGGCGGGATCGGCCCGGGCATCCCGCTCCGGGCGACGGTGACGGCGTTCGGGCCCGTCCTGCTGTCGAAGGTGCTCCAGCTGAACCAGACCCAGGAGCAGTCCCTCGGCCTGATCTTCCACTACGCCGACTCCAAGGGCCTGGACCTGATCGACCTCAAGGACCTGCGCGCGGTCGTCGCCTTCCTCGTGTCGGACCGGGGCAAGCCGGAGCTGAAGGGCATCGGCGGACTCTCCACGGTGACCGCCGGGGTGATCCTGCGGGCGCTCACCGCATTCGAGCAGCAGGGCGCCGCGCAATTCTTCGGCGAGCCCGAATTCGACAGCAGTGAATTCCTGCGGACGGCCGCCGACGGGCGCGGCACGGTTTCCGTACTGGAACTCCCGGCGGTTCAGGACAAACCGCAGCTCTTCTCCACCTTTCTGATGTGGCTGCTCGCCGACCTCTACACCGATCTCCCCGAAGTCGGCGATCTGGAGCGCCCGAAACTCGTCTTCTTCTTCGACGAGGCGCACCTGCTCTTCAACGGGGCTTCGAAGGCCTTCCTGGATTCCATCACCCAGACGGTCCGGCTGATCCGTTCGAAGGGAATCGGGGTGTTCTTCGTGACCCAGACGCCCAAGGACGTACCGGCCGACGTGCTCGCCCAGCTCGGCAACCGGGTGCAGCACGCGCTGCGCGCCTTCACCCCCGACGACGCGAAGGCCCTGAAGGCCACGGTGAAGACCTTCCCCAATTCCGCTTACGACCTGGAGGAGCTCCTCACCCAGCTCGGCACCGGCGAGGCGGTGATCACCGTGCTCAGCGAGAACGGCGCCCCGACGCCGGTCGCGGCGACCCGGCTGCGCGCCCCGCAGTCGCTGATGGGCCCCGTCGACGCGGCGGAACTGGACCGGGCGGTCAAGGCCTCCCTGCTGTACTCGCGCTACGCCGAGCCCGTCGACCGCGAGTCGGCGTACGAGAAGATCAGCGCCGAACAGGCGGCCGCCGAGGCCGAGGCGGAGGCCGCCGCCGCGGCGGCGGAGGCCGAGAAGCAGGCCAAGGAGGCGGAGAAGACGGCCCGGAAGGCCCCGAAGCCGGATCCCTCGCTGGCCGAACAGGTCGTGGGCAGCGGCATCTTCCGCTCGCTGGCCCGCTCGATCGGGACCCAACTGGGCCGGGAGATCTCCCGCTCGCTCTTCGGAACGGCCCGGCGGCGCCGCTGACATGACGGGCCGTCCGCGCGGCCCCGCCCCCGGTCGAGCCGGAATCAAGTGCACCGGGTGCCGCTCGGGCGGCCGACGCTGACAGACTCGGGGGCATGCGGACCGAACTCACCGACACCACGTCCAGCAAGGTCGTCCGGGCCTTGCTCGAAGCGCGCCGAGCCGTCGGCAGCCCCGCCATGGGGCTGGTGCTGACCCTCGTCGTGGTCACCGACGAGGAGAACGCGTACGACGCCGTGCGCGCCGCCTCCGAGGCCTCCCGCGAGCACCCGTGCCGCATCATCGCGGTGATCAAGCGGACCAAGCGGGGCCCCAAGCGACTCCACCAGACCCGCCTCGACGCCGAGCTGCGCGTCGGCACGGACGCCGGCTCCGGCGAGATCGTGCTGCTGCGCCTGCACGGCGAGCTCACCGACCAGGCCGGTTCGGTGGTGCTCCCGCTGCTGGTGCCCGACGCGCCGGTGGTGGCCTGGTGGCCGTCCGAGGCCCCGGCCGATCCGGCCCGCGACCAGCTGGGCGCGCTGGCCCAGCGCCGGATCACCGACTCCCAGGCGGCGCCCGACCCGGTCGGCGTGCTGGACCAGCGGGCGGCCTCGTACGCCCCCGGCGACACCGACCTGGCCTGGACCCGGCTCACCCCGTGGCGGTCCCTGCTGGCCGCCGCCTTCGACCACAAGCCGCTCCCGGTGACCGGCGTCGCCGTGGAGAGCGAGGCGGACAACGCGAGCGCCGAGCTGCTGGCCCGCTGGCTGGAGGACCGGCTCCGGGTGCGGGTGGAGCGGGTGCCGACGGACGGCCCGCTGATCACCCGCGTCCGGCTGGAGACCAGCGCCGGGGAGATAAGGGTGGACCGGCCCGCCGGAGTGCTGGCCACGCTGCTGCTGCCGGGCTGGCCCGACCGCAGGGTGGCCCTCAAGATCCGCAGCACGGCCGAGCTGCTCGCGGAGGAACTGCGGCGCCTGGACGCCGACGTGGTCTACGCGTCGGCGCTGCGCGGCCGGCCCGCCCAGGCCTCGCTCTCCGCGTAGTGGTTGTCGTAGACCGGTGAGCTGTCCTTGATGTCCTGGACGGTGGCCTCGCCCGCGCGGACCCGGCCGAGCAGGCGGTAGTAGTCGAAGCGGTGCATGCCGGGGGTGAAGCCGACGAACACCTCGGCCGTGTGGCCCGCGGCCGGGGCGAAGGCGTGCTTCACGCCGGGCGGGACGGTGATGAAGTCGCCCTTGCCGAGGGTGTGGACCTCGTCGCCGACCAGGACGTCGAGCCGCCCGTCGGTGACGTGGAAGAACTCGGTGGCCTTCGTGTGGAAGTGCACGGGCGCGCCGGCCGCCCCCACCTCGAAGCTCGCCGTGTTGCAGGTGAGCTCGTCGGTGTCGGTGAGCAGGGTGATGACGCTGCCCGGGCCGTCGGAGATCGATTCGGCGCCTGCCGCGCGCGTGAGGTTGCTGATCATCCGGCCGACCCTAAGGCAGGAACCTGCACCTCCGGTCCCCCGGCCGTACGGTCAACCCGGCCCGCGACCTGCTGCGACGCCCCTCACCCCGCGGCCTTCCCGGCCTTCGCCGCGGCCTTCATCTCCTGCTTGTACGCGCGTACCTTGGCCAGGGACTCCGGGCCGGTGATGTCGGCCGCCGACCGGTGGATGTTCGCCGGGCCGTAGCCGCCCGCGGCCTCCCGCCAGCCCTTGGGCCGCACCCCGAACCGCTTGCCGAGCAGCGCCAGGAAGATCTGTGCCTTCTGCTCCCCGAATCCCGGCAGTTCCTTGAGCCGCTTCAGCAGTTCCTCCCCGGTCGCGGCGTCGGCCCACACGGCGGCCGCGTCCCCGTCGTAGTGCTCGACCAGGTACGCGCACAGCTGCTGGATCCGCTTCGCCATCGACCCGGGGTAGCGGTGCACGGCGGGCTTCTCGGAGAGCAGCGCCGCGAAGGCCTCCGGGTCGTGGGCGGCGATGGCGTGCGCGTCGAGGTCGTCGGCGCCGAGCCGCCGCGCGATCGTGTAGGGCCCGGAGAACGCCCACTCCATCGGCACCTGCTGGTCGAGCAGCATGCCGGTGAGCGCGGCGAGCGGGCTGCGGGCGAGCAGGGCGTCGGCCTCGGGCTGCTGGGCCAGCCGGATGGTGATGTCCATGCCTCCAGCCTCCCCCGCGCACGGGCTCCGCGCGCGGTCGGCGCGCGGTTGTCGGACCCCCCGCCTAGCGTGGGAACGACAGACGCGCATGCGGACACGACGACACGGGAGTCGATCGACCATGGCTGAGTTCCAGGAAGGCGCGCCCTGCTGGGTGGACGCGATGTTCACCGATGTGGAGGGCGCCAAGGAGTTCTACGCGGACGTGCTGGGCTGGACCTTCGGCGATTCCAGCAGCGAGTACGGCAACTACACGCAGGCCTACTCCGACGGGAAGGCGGTCGCCGCCGTCGTCCCGCCGATGCCGGGGGTCGACGCTCCCTCGCAGTGGTGTCTGTACTTCGCCTCGCCGGACGCGGCCGCCACGGCGGAGAAGATCAAGGCGGCGGGCGGCGAGCTGGTCATGGAACCGATGCAGGTCGGCACGTTCGGCACGATGCTGATCGCGAAGGAGCCGGGCGGCGCGGTCTTCGGTGTCTGGCAGCCGGGCGAACACAAGGGCTTCGAGAAGATGGCGGAGGCGGGTTCGTACGCCTGGGCCGAGGTCTTCAGCCGGGACGTGGCCAAGCCGGACGCCTTCCTGCCGAAGGTCTTCCCGTACGAGGCCCAGCAGATGGAGACGGGCGACGACCCGGAGACGGCCGGGATGGACTTCAAGGTCTTCAGCCTGGGCGGGACGAGCAACCCGGTCCTGGGCCGGATGGGCATGGGCGACGACTTCCCGCCCGAGGTCCCCTCTTACATCCAGGTCTACTTCGCGGTGCCCGACTGTGACGAGGCGGTCGCCAAGACGAAGAAGCACGGCGGGAAGCTGCACTTCGGCCCGATGGACAGCCCCTTCGGGCGGTTCGCGGCGGTGACGGACCCGCAGGGCGCGGCGTTCGCGGTGATCGACCTGACGACGACGGTCGGGGAGATGCCGGCCTTCGAGTAGCGGGAGTTCCGTGGCCCGTGCCCCCGCCGGTGATCACGGCGGGTCGCCGCAGTCGCCGCACCGGCGGGGGACCGGGCTGCGGAAGGCGCGGTCGCAGGCCGGGCAGGTCTGGAAGGGGTCCGGGGGGACGTACGCCGCCCGGACGAACTCGGGTTCCAGGAGGGGCGGCAGCTGATTTTCGAGCCGGTGGGCGATCAGGCCGGCCGGGTGGGCCGGGGGGTGGGGCAGGCGGGCCGTCAGCGCGGTGGTGATCGCGTCCGGGGTCGCCCCGCGTTCCAGCCAGGGCACGAGCCGCGGGGCGAGGCGGTCGATGTCCCGCTGCCCGAGGAGCAGCCGGGAATCGACGCGGCGCAGCCGGGCGAGGAGGTTCGCGGCCGCGCGCAGCAGCACCGGGTCGGGGTCGGGGGCGGGGGCGGCTTCGGGGCCGGGGTCCGGCTCCGGTGCGTCCTGCGGCCCTGGTTCCGGGTCCAGGTGCGGTTGCTGCTGCTCCTGCTCCGGTTGGGGTGCGGCCTCCGGCTCCGGGTCGGGACGGGGGTCCGGCTCGGGGGCCGGGTCCGGCTCAGGGTCCGGGGTGGGGTCCGGGGTGGGGGCCGCGGCCTGGGGGTCTGGTGGGGGCGGCGTGGTCGTGGTGGTCACCCGGCGGGGCTGGTTGTAGGACACCGTATGGGTGACGAACCGCCCGTCGGGCAGTTGTTCCACGGTCCGCTTCAGGTAGCCGTGGGCCTCCAGCTCGCGCAGGGCCGCCGCGATCCGGGCCGTCCCCTCGGGAACCTCCCTGGCCAGGTCCTTGATGCCGATGCCGGTGCCGGCGGGGAGGGACTGGATGTACGCGCCGAGGCCGCGGGCGGTCAGCGTCATCTTCGGGTTCTGGATCAGGTGGTTCCCGACGACGGTGAACCGGTTCTTGTGCCGGACGTTCGAGTGACGAACGCCGTACGGCGCGAGCGAGCGCGCGCTAACCTGCTGAGGAGCCATGGGAAGTGTGGACTTCCTACTTGGTCAGGCCCTCGTCCGGGATTGCCGTCCCGGCGGGGGCCGTCTTCGTTTGTGGGGTTGCGGGGCGAGCATATGCCCCGCAACCGGTCCGAAATCCAGCCGAGTTGGACTTGTTCACCCGTGTGAGTGAGCGAGCCTCGCGGGGAGGCTGGTGGGGTTGGGCAGGGGTTCTTTCTCCCGGTACTGCGAAGCAAAGAAACGTACGGGCCGACCGGAGTGCGTCCGGACGGAATCCGGTCGGCGCATCAGTGCGCGGGCAGCTGGTCGTAGGTCTTGTACGTGTATTCACCTGCCAGGGTGATCCGGTTCCCGGCGGCCGCCGGGAGGCCGAGGCGGTCGTTCACGAGCCGGGTCATCGGGCCGCAGCCGGTGGCGGCCGGGACGCCGAACGCGGTGTCGGTCGCGGCGTACTTGATGACCGGAGGGTTCTTGGACACCCGCTCGGAGTCGCCCACCCGCTTCAGGCGGATCTCGACGGGGGTGTCGCCGCCGCCGATGACGCAGTCCCGGGGCAGGAGCGGGCTCAGGACGCGGTAGCGCAGGGTGAAGAAGCCCATGCTGTCGCCGACGGAGTAGAAGTCGGACCGGCCGCCGTACTCCGGCTGCAGGGACAGCCCGAGCAGGGGGGACCGGTCGGCGGAGGCGTGGCCCAGGAGGCCGCCGGGGACGGGGGAGGGGGCGCTGCGCAGGGATCCCCAGACCTGGCCGGGGCTGCCGTCCGGCATCGGTCCCTCGGCGAAGGTGAGGGTCATCGGGGCCAGCGCGGGGACGTCGCGGCCGCCGAGGCGCAGCGAGCCGGAGGCGGTGTGCAACTCGCACTTCCAGCGTGCCGGGTCGACGTCGGAGGGGAGGGCCGGGCAGCCGGAGAAGTCATAGGAGGGTGCGGGTGCGGGTGCGGGCGCCGCAGACGCGCCGGCCGCGCCGGTGAGCGTGAGGACGGCGGCAGCGGCGAGGGCGAGCCCCGCGGTGGTGGTCTTCATGGCCCCTACGGTGCCGCCGGACGGGGTGCGGCGGCACCGGGGACGGCCCCCGCACGCCCCTGAGGTACCCCCGAGCCGGTGTCAGGGCCAACCGCGGTTCACCGTAGGGGTGGTTCGGCCCGCAGGGACGTGTGCGGGGCGGGTCAGCCGGCGGTCTCGTACACCCCCTGCGCGGTGAAGGCGGCGTACTCGTTCACCTGGAACGGCGCCGCGCCGGGCTGCGACTCCCGGTCCTTGCCGGTCCTGGCGTCCAGCACGATCGGGTCCGCGGGCCGGCCGTCCCGCACCACCCGGCCGTAGACGGCGCCGTGGAAGGCGGTCAGGAGCTCCGGTGCGCTGCGGCCCTCGGTGTCGGACGGCCCGCCCACCGTCCACAGGCGCGTGCCGCTCACGGCGTCGTATCCGGACAGCTCCCCGCCCTTGGTGGTGCGGGCGGAGCAGATCGTGGTCGCCCGCTGGTCGTGGACGCAGTCCTGGATCTCGTGGAGCCGCTCGCCGAAGCCCTCGATCTCCAGGGGCACGCCGTCGGAGAGGCGCACGACCTCGTCGGAGCCGTTGGCGTCGACGTTCCTGACGCGCGCCGCTTCCGGTGAGAAGGCGGTGATCCGGTACTGGGCGCCCGACCTCTCCAGTGCCTGCCACTGTTCCTTTCCGGTGGCCGCGTCCAGCGAGGTGACCCTGACGGAGCCGCCCGCCGAGTCCCTGCCGACGACGCGGCCGCCGAGAACGAGCTGACCCTCGAACCCGGGCCGGTCCCAGCTCACCCGGCCGGTCGCCAGGTCGACCCCGTACGTCGTGGGCGTACCGTCCTGGCTGCCGCCCAGGACGAGGACGGCCGTGGTGTCGGAGACCCCGCTGACCTGGCAGAAGTCCCCGCCCACGGCGATGCCGAGGGGGGCTTGGAGTACGGCCGTGCCGGTCGCGGCGTCCACCGTGACCAGTTCGTAGACCGAGGTGTCGGCGGTGGTCCCGCTCCCCTTGGACACGGTGGGGAAGACCCCGACGGCGACCCGCTTGCCGCCGGCCGTCCCGGCGCCCGGCCGCGTCCGCTCGCACAGCGGGGGCTCCTTCTCCAGGGTGTCCTCGCCGTAGTCCTCGGGCAGGTCCCCCTTGGGCCCGGCGCCGTCGCCGACGGCCTCGCCCGAGGCCAGGTCGGCGACCACGAGCTCGCCGTGGTCCTGCGCGTACCCGTACGCGTTCTTCCCGTCCAGGGTGGCCGCCGCGAGCCGGCGCGTGTCCAGGGCCCACATCCCTGCGGGCGCGAACTTCAGCGGTGGATCGTGCGCGACGAGCGGCGTCGGCGCCTCCTGCGGCCCGGCGGAACCGGACGCGCTCTGCGAGGGGGTGTCCTTCACCCCCTCCTGCCCGTCGTCCTCCGGCCCCCCGCCGCAACCGGCGACCAGCACCAGTCCCGCCAACGCGGCCGCCACGGCCGCCCTCCTGGGTAACCCCCGGCGCATGCTTCCCCCTCCGACGCTCCGACTCGGTGTGCGCCGGGTCAGTTTCGGCGGTGGCGGCGCGGGAGGCCAGGGGGTGACGCTCAGGAAACCCCGGCCAGCACCGGGACTTCGAGGGCGCCGAACCAGATGTGGGTGACCGCGCTGACGTACCGCGCTCCGCAGCGGTCCGTCGGGACGACGAGCTGGCAGCCGGCCTCGTCGAGGTCCTCGCCGTCGAGGCGGGTGGCCAGCAGGACCGGGCTGCCGCAGAAGTCGGGGTCCAACTCCGCCCAGGACAGCAGCGAGTGGTGACCGTCCCCGCCGCTGACCGCCAGGACGAAGCGGCTGCGGTCCTTGCGGCGGCGGTCTTCGAGGTCCGGATGGGCGCGGGCGACCACGTCCCGCAGCAGGGCGCCTTCGAAGACGTGGTGCTGCGGGCCGTTCGTCGCGCAGTCGAAGGTGACCTCGGCCCGGTGGACGGGCCATCCCCGGAGGTCGGCGACGCTGAGGGCCGCCGGTCGGCCGAGGTCTCCGTGCAGCAAGAGTGTGGGCATGCCCCAGTGATGCCCGTCACGGCTCTTTCCGGAACCTCATCTGCAAGGTTCGGAGGTGTATATGAGCCGCAGACCGGACGTCATTCGTGGGTTCCGCCTTGCAGCTTCCGGTTGATCTTCTGCCACACCACGTCACGGGTCACCGGCAGCTCCGTGAAGCGGACCCCCGTCGCGTCCCGCAGGGCGTTGGCGAAGGCCGGGGCGACCGGGTTGAAGGGGCTCTCGGACATGGACTTGGCGCCGAGCGGCCCGATCGCGTCCGAGGTCTCCATGAAGTGGACCTCCGTGCGCGGGACGTCCGCGTACTGCGGGAGCCGGTAGCGGCGGAAGGCGGCCGTGGTGACCTCCCCGCGCTCGTCCACCCGTACCGTCTCGAAGAGGGTCGCGCCCAGGGCCTGCGCGACGCCGCCCTCGACCTGGCCCCGGCACTGCATCGGGTTCATGACCTTGCCGGCGTCGGCCGCGTGCACGCTGCGCAGGATCCTCATCTCGCCGGTGTCCGGGTCGACGGCGAGGCGGAACCACTGGGCGTTGAAGGCCACCGAGCGGGGTGAGCCGCCCCAGTGGCCGTCCGCCGCGATCTCGTCGAGCCTGCCCTTGTCGTACGCGGCCTCGTACAGCTCCTTGAGGGTGAGGACGCGGCCCGCGCAGTCGAAGGACTCGGCCTGGAGCTCGCACAGGTGCCGGGCCACGCCCGTGTGCCGGGCGGCGAAGGTCCGCAGGCGTTCGGCGAGGGAGCCCGCGGCCAGCATCACGGCCTTGCCCGCCACCACCGTGCCGGCCGAGCCGAACGCGCCGGTGTCGTGGCGGACCACGTCCGTGTCCGACTGGCGGACCGTGATCCGGTCGACGGTGGTGTTCAGCGCCCCGGCGGTGATCTGCTTGTGGACGGTGGTGGTGCCGTTGCCGAACTCCGCCGTGCCCACCGCGATGTCGTACGTGCCGTCGCGCAGGAGGCTGACCCGCGCGTCGGCGAAGTGGCCGCCCGGGGGGCCGGTCGCGATCATCGCGACCGCCGAGCCCGTGCCGGTCAGCCAGCCCTCGGGGACGTCCTCGTGGCTGCGGTCCTCGGCGATGGCCTTGCGGACGACGTCCATGCACTGCTTCATCCCGTACGAGGCGATGAAGAGGTCCTCCTCGTGGCCGATCGGGGTGACCATGTGGTCTCCGGCGCCGATGACGTTCTTCTCGCGCAGGACCAGCGGGTCCATCCCGAGCCGGACGGCCAGCTCGTCCATCACCGATTCCAGGGCGAAGAGGACCTGGCCCAGGCCGTAGCCGCGGAAGGCGCCCGCCGGAACGCAGTTGGTGTAGACCGAGTACGCCTCCACCTCCTTGTTCGGCGCCTTGTAGACGGCGAAGGACTCGCCGACGCTGTGGAACATGACCGCCGGTCCGTGGTTGCCGTAGGCGCCGGTGTTGGAGAGCACGCGGATGCGCAGCGCGGTGAGGGTGCCGTCGGCCTTCGCGCCGATCTTGATGGTGATCTTGAAGGGGTGGCGGGTGGTGGCACCGTAGAACTGCTCGGCCCGGGTGAATTCGAGCTTCACCGGGCGCCGCAGCTTCAGGGCGGCGAGGACCACGATGTCCTCGGTCAGCATCTCCTGCTTGCCGCCGAACCCGCCGCCCACGCGGCCCGCGACGACGCGTACCTCGTCCTCGCCCAGGTCGTACAGGGCGCACAGCGCCCGCCGGGTCAGGAACGGCGCCTGGGTGGAGGAGCGGACGGTGATGCGCTCGCCGTCGCCGTCCTCCTTGGGCTCGAAGTACGCGACGCTGCCGTGGGTCTCCAGGCTGGCGTGCTGCACGCGCTGGGTCCGGAACGTCTCCTCGTGGACGACGTCCGCCTCCGCGTACCCCTTCTCCATGTCGCCGAGGGTGTTGTGGACCTCGCCGCACACGTTGTTCTCGGCGCGGAAGATGCCCGACTCGGGACCCTTGGGGTGGAGCACGGGGGCGCCCGGGAGCATGGCCTCCTCCGGGTCGATCACGTACGGCAGCTCCTCGTACGTGACGACCACGCGGCGGCAGCCCTCCTCGGCGGCCTGCTCGCTGTCGGCGACCACGGCCGCCACGCGCTGGCCGACGAAGCGCACCACGTCGTCCAGGACGCGGGTGTCCATCGGGTCCTCGGTGGGGTGCTCGTGGCGGGCGCTCGAATACAGCCGGTCGGGCGCGTCGTGGTGGGTGAGGACCGCGTGGACGCCCGGGACCTGGAGGGCGTCGGTGGTGTCGATGGAGACGATCCGGGCGTGCGGGTGCGGGGAGCGCAGCAGCTTCATGTGGAGCAGCCCGGGCACCTCCACGTCGAAGGTGTAGCGGGCCGTTCCGGTGACGACGAGCGGCCCGGCGGGGGCGCCCAGGGACTTGCCGACGGCCTGACCGGCCTCCGGGTCCTCCGTGTGCCGGACCCCGCGCACCGCGTCCTCGATGGCGCGGTAACCCGTACAGCGGCAGATGTTGCCCTTGAAGGCGCGCGGGAGGTCCTGGAGCTTGCCGTCGTCGTGGGCGGTGCCCTCCTCGGCCTGGAGGGCGGCGGTGGTCATCAGGAACCCGGCCGTGCAGAAGCCGCACTGGAAGCCCTGGGCGTCCAGGAACTGCCGCTGCGCCGGGTGGAGCTCACCGCCGGGCTTGGCGAGGCCCTCGACGGTGGTGACGCGGCGGCCCTCCGCGCGGACGGCCGGGTAGAGGCAGCTGTGCACCGGCTGCCCGTCGACGAGGACCGTGCAGGCCCCGCAGTCGCCCTGGTCGCAGCCCTTCTTCACGCCGAACCAGCCGCGCTCGCGCAGGTAGGTGCGCAGGCACTGGCCGGCGCGGGGCTCGTCCTCGAAGTGCTGCTCGTTGATCTCGATCCGGTAGCTCATCGGGAGACCTCCTCGGGCGTGGAACCGGCCGTGAGTTCGCGGCGGATCTCCTCCGCCAGGAGCAGCGCCATGTGCCGGCGCCACTCGGGCAGCCCGTGGATGTCGTCGTACCACTCCCCGGGCCGGACGGCGTCGTCGATCACCGCCCGCAGCTCGCCGGCGGTGGGGGGCAGCGCGAACCAGAAGCGGAACGGGCGGGTGGTGGCGGCGCTGACCGTCACGGCCAGGGAGCCGTCCTGCGGGTCCGAAGCGCCGATCACGAGGGCGCCGGAGCGCCCGAGCCCGTAGAGGGAGGCCTGCCGGAAGGCCGTACGGGAGTCCAGGACGCGGGCGGGGATCCGTACGGAGCGCAGCAGCTCCCCGTCACGGAGGTCCTTCACACCGGCGCCGCGGATGAACTCGGTGACGGGCAGCCGGCGGGTGGCACCGTCCTGGCCCTGGAGCAGGACGGTGCCGTCGAGGGCGGCGGTGAGGGAGATCATCGGGCCGGCCGGCAGGCCGTTGCACAGGTTCCCGCCGACGGTGGCCATGTTCCAGATCTTGAAGCTGGCGAGGAAGGCCCGGCAGCACTGCTCGACGAGCGGGGCGGCGGTGGCGGGCAGGGTCCGGCCGAAGCGGGACAGCTCGGTGATCGTGCAGGTGGCGGAGATGTCGAGGGAGCCGTCCGGCTGCCAGGACAGCGGCGGCCAGCCCATCCGCGAGAGGTCGAAGAGGCGGCGGACGTGCGGCTGCGGTTCGGAGAAGAGGTAGGTCCCGCCGCCGAGCCACGCGTCGCCGGGCCGCCAGGGCTCCCGGCGGCGCGCGTCGCGCACGTCGAGCACCGTATTGAGGTCCATTTCGCGCCACCAGCCCTTCTCCGACGCGCTCCGTACATGTCTTCCGGCCAGTGAAGCAACGGGTGCGGGGGCGATACGACTGGTCTCGGCCACGGAAACGCACGGGGTTGCAGGGGTCCGCGCTGGATAATCATCCAAGAGCCTTAGGTGCCCATTGCCCTTGCATTTAAGATGGGAATTCACGTATTCACCTGGCGAATGTGGGTCACCCCCACCGCAAGGAGTCCCCGCCATGCACGTCCTCGATCTGCTCCAGTCCGACGATCTCGGCCTCGCCCTGCTCTGGGGCGAGGAAGCCCTTCTCGGCCAAGAGGTCAGCGGGGTCACCGCCACGGACCTGGAGGACCCGGGACGTTTCCTCGGCCCCGGCGAGCTGGTGCTGAGCGGGCTGGTGTGGTGGGCGGAGGGCGACCTGGCGAAGGCCGACCACTTCGTCTCCGCCCTCGCCCGGGCCGGCGCCACCGCCCTGTTCGCGGGCGAGGAGACCCACGGCCGGGTCCCCGACGAGCTGGTCGCGGCCTGCCGGACGCACCGGGTGCCGATCGTGGCCGTCCCGGCGAAGACCAGCTTCCGGGCCGTCACCGAGGCGGTGTACCTGCGCCAGTGGGGCGACCTCAGCCGCCGCCCCAACCGGATATTCGCCCTCCCCGAGAACGTGCGCGCCGAGCTCAGCCGGCTGCTCGAAGGCGGCGCCGGACCCGCCGAACTCCTCGACCGGGCCTGCGCGCACCTGGGCAAGGTGGCGTGCTACCTGCTGACCGCGAGCGGCCGCACGGTGGCCCGTACGCCCTCCGCTCCGCCGATCCCCGCCCAGCGGGCGGCCTCCGCGCGCGCCGGGCTCTCGCTGCGGATCGAGTCCGACAGCTCCCCGTACGACGCCTGGCAGCTCCACGTGCCCGACGCGGACGCCGCCCCGCCCCGCGTGCTGCACGAGATCGCCGAGGTCATCGCCCAGTACCGGGACGGACACACCCGCCACGGGGCCCCCGGGCGGGCGGCCGCCCGGGAGCTGGTCCGGCTGCTGTCGGCGGACGCCGACCCGGGGGCGCTGGAGGAGGCGCTGACCGCCGCCGGGCTGCCGGCCTCGGGCCCCTACCGGGTGCTGGTGGCCACCTCGGGCGAGGCGCTGGCCGAGGCGCTGGAACACCTGGAGGGCGTCCCGCGGGCAGCGGGCGGCCCCGTCGCGGTGCTGTACGAGGACCCGGGCGCGGCCGCCGACCACGTGGCCGCGCTGCGCGCGGTGTGGCCGCTGCTCCAGGCCTGCGGCGGCCCGGACGCGGACCTGCGCCTCGGCGCGGGCGCCCGGGCCGCGGGCCCCGACGCGCTGCGGTCCTCCCTCACCCAGGCCCGCTTCGCGCTGACGGCGGCCGACGCGGAGGGCCCGGTACGCGCCGTCGAGCAGCTGGACACCCTGGCGGAACTCCTGTCCGGGGTGCCGCCGGAGGTGCGCGGGGTGTTCGGCTCACGGACGCTGGGCGCGCTGGGAGACGGGATGCTGCGGGAGACCCTGGAGGTCTTCCTCGCCAACAACTGCTCGTGGGCCCGTACGGCCGAGGCCCTCCACCTGCACGTGAACACCGTGCACTACCGGATCGAGCGGGTGGAGGCGCTGACCGGCCGGGACCTGTCCCGCCTCGACCACAAGCTCGACCTGTACGCGGCGCTGCGCTGCGGTTGACCCGGGGCCTCCCCCGCCGCCGCACCGCCCCGCCGCGTACCGCGCCGGCTCACCAGATGCCGGTGACCCCGTCCTCGACCGGGCTGCCGACGGCCCGGCCGTCCCGCTCGACGGCGCGGACCTCCGGGTGCACCCGCAGCGCGGCCAGCTGCGCCTCGTTCAGGTCGGCGGCGAAGCCCCGCACGACGCTGCGGTACACGAACCGGGCCTCGGTGACGCCGGTGTCGTCCATCACCCGCTGCGGATCGGCGTCCGGGACGAGGGTGACGATGTACGGCTCGCTCCGGCGGTCGTCACCCGCGCGCACCGACTCCACCCCCTGGGCGGCGTACGCGACGGGCGCCGCACCCACCGGGGCGAGCAGGACGGCGGCGGCGATCAGAGCGGGACGCAGGAGCGGACGCATACGGGACTCCGTTTCGTAGCGGATCGGCTACCCGGTCCTTCGGCCACCACCCGCCGAACCTTGAACCCCCTCCGAGCGTACGACGCCTTCCGCACGCGTGATCACCCGCCGCGGAGCCCGCCGACGCCCCGGTGCGCACCGGCTACGCGGGCATGACGCCCTCGATGCGCGACAGGCTGAAGGTCCGTTCGGCGCCCCGCAGGTGGCACCAGGCCTCCAGGAACGGCGGATCGAGCACGAGGCGGCTCAGGACCCGCACACCGCCCCGCCCCCGGGCCCCGCTCCACGGCAGGTTCCACCTCACGGGGCACCTCCGTACCCGGACAACGCAGAAGGCCCCGGCCGGTTTCCCGGTCGGGGCCTTCAAGTGCCCGGTGAGGCACTGGCGGAGGATACGAGATTCGAACTCGTGAGGGGTTGCCCCCAACACGCTTTCCAAGCGTGCGCCCTAGGCCACTAGGCGAATCCTCCGCCGCAAACAATACAAGACGTTGAGGGGTGCTCGCGAACACGATCCGGATCACCCGTCCCGGGGTCCTCCCCGATCGGGTCGCGGGTGGATCCGGGTTCGGGGTCGGGTCGATTCCGGGGGCCGGGATCGGCTAGGGTGGGGCCAGCCCCTCACGTGGCGCTATCTCACCCAACTCCCCCAGGGCCGGAAGGCAGCAAGGGTAAGTGGGCTCTGGCGGGTGCGTGGGGGGCGCTTTGCGTTCCGGGACGGGTCCGGGGGCGTCGGCGGGCCGCCGTTGTCGGCGGGCCCGGATAACCTCGTAGACGTGTCGTCCCTTGCGCTGTACCGCCGCTACCGCCCCGAGTCGTTCGCCGAGGTCATCGGGCAGGAGCATGTCACTGTCCCGCTGATGCAGGCCCTGCGGAACAACCGGGTCAATCACGCGTACCTGTTCAGCGGTCCGCGCGGATGCGGGAAGACGACCAGCGCGCGCATCCTGGCCAGGTGCCTGAACTGCGAGAAGGGCCCCACCCCCGACCCGTGCGGGGAGTGCCAGTCCTGCCGCGACCTCGCCAGGAACGGCCCGGGTTCGATCGACGTCATCGAGATCGACGCCGCCTCGCACGGTGGTGTGGACGATGCCCGTGACCTGCGGGAAAAGGCCTTCTTCGGCCCCGCGTCGAGCCGCTACAAGATCTACATCATCGACGAGGCCCACATGGTCACCTCGGCGGGCTTCAACGCCCTCCTGAAGGTGGTCGAGGAGCCGCCGGAGCACCTCAAGTTCATCTTCGCGACCACCGAGCCCGAGAAGGTCATCGGGACCATCCGCTCCCGGACCCACCACTACCCGTTCCGGCTGGTGCCGCCCGGCACCCTGCGGGACTACCTGGGCGAGGTCTGCGGCCGCGAGGGCGCCACCGTCGAGGACGGCGTGCTGCCGCTCGTCGTGCGCGCCGGCGCCGGGTCGGTGCGTGACTCCATGTCCGTCATGGACCAGCTGCTGGCCGGCGCCGCCGACGACGGTGTGACGTACGCCATGGCGACCTCCCTGCTCGGGTACACCGAGGCGTCGCTCCTCGACTCCGTCATCGACGCCTTCGCCGCCGGGGACGGGGCCGCCGCCTTCGAGGTCGTGGACCGGGTGGTGGAGGGCGGCAACGACCCCCGCCGCTTCGTCGCCGACCTGCTGGAGCGGCTGCGCGACCTGGTGATCCTGGCCGCCGTGCCCGACGCCGGGGAGAAGGGGCTCATCGACGCCCCGGCCGACGTCGTGGAGCGGATGCAGGCCCAGGCGTCCGTGTTCGGGGCCGCCGAACTGTCGCGCGCCGCCGACCTGGTCAACACCGGGCTCACCGAGATGCGCGGCGCGACTTCGCCGCGGCTCCAGCTGGAGCTCATCTGCGCCCGGGTGCTGCTGCCCGCCGCCTTCGACGACGAACGCTCCTTCCAGGCCCGCCTCGACCGGCTGGAGCGCAGCGGACCCCCGGCCGGCGCGGCCGCCGCCTTCGCGGCCCCGCCCGCCATGGCCTACGTACCGTCCCCCGAGGCGCACGGCATGGCCCCGGCCGGCCCCGGCGGGGGCGTCGCCGCCGCGCGCGCCGCCGTACGGGCCGACGAGGCTCCCGCTCCGGCCGCTCCCGCCCCGGCTCCCGTGCAGTCCGCGCCGCCCGCCCAGGCCCCCGCGGCCCCGCCCGCCCCGGCGCCCGCTTCCGCTCCCGCCCCCGGCGCCTGGCCCGGCGCCGCGCAGCCCGGCAGCGGTACGCCCGGAGCCTGGCC